>CAYTDF010000012.1:1342-6610 GCA_964436365.1 uncultured bacterium
TCGTCACGCCGAGTGGAACGGTGCTGGCGTTTTGCGAGGGGAGACGGAGCCATGGGGGAGACAGCGGCAACATCGATCTGGTTCTGAAGCGGAGTTTCGACGGTGGGTATACCTGGGGGCCGATGAACGTCATCGCCGACGATGGGCCGAACACAATGGGCAACCCGTGCCCGGTTGTCGATCACACGACAGGGACGATTTGGCTGCTCTTAACTCGCAACCTTGGCCACGACCACGAAAGCCAGATCATAGGAGGGGCCAGTGAGGGGTCGCGAACGGTCTGGGTGATGAAGAGCACCGACGACGGCGCAAGTTGGTCGA
The DNA here is from genome assembly GCA_964436365.1 of uncultured bacterium. Classification (GTDB taxonomy): domain Bacteria; phylum Hinthialibacterota; class Hinthialibacteria; order Hinthialibacterales; genus CAYTDF01. The sequence goes on from CAYTDF010000012.1 coordinate 1,664, forward strand.
AGCCCATCGAGATCACCAAGACCACCAAAGCGCCGAACTGGACCTGGTATGCGACCGGGCCGGGTGTGGGCATTCAGCTGCAATCTGGGCGCTTGCTGATTCCTTGCGACAACGCTCTCGCGGGCGCTAAAGGCGGAGAGGCGTTCTACTCTCACGTGATTTACAGCGACGACCACGGCGCGACGTGGAAACTCGGCGGTCTGTTGGATCAATATACGAACGAATGCCAAGTGATTGAACGCGTAGACGGTTCGCTCTTGCTCAACATGCGCAGTTACCATGGGAAGAATTGCCGGGCCATCGCCACCAGCGATGACGAAGGCATGACCTGGTCCGACGTGACGTTGGACGAGACACTTCCTGAGCCGATCTGTCAGGCGAGTCTTCTCCGTTACACCGAAGCCGGAAAACAGGATCGCAACCGCGTTCTTTTTTCCAACCCAGCCGGAAACGACCGGAAAAGAATGACCGTGCGGCTCAGCTATGACGAGGGTGCCAGCTGGCCGGTTGGCCGCGTGCTCTATAAAGACTTGGCCGCCTATTCGTGTCTGACCGTCCTGCCGGACATGAGTATCGGCTGTTTCTACGAACGGGACAGCTATTCCAAGATTACCTTCGCCCGATTTTCGTTGGGTTGGCTGACGGACGGGGCGGATCGTGTAAACGCCGCGAACCCGGATGCGTCCAAACCCGTACGATAGGGTGAGGCTTTTTAATCGAAAACAACCTATGGTATCTGCGTATCAACAGGTACTTGCAAGGAGAGGATTCCCGATGAATCGAACCGCTAGAAGAACAGGTCTTGTGTCTGCCATGAGTGTTGCATGCCTCTTGGCCGCTCTGGCAATGGGGAGCACCGGCGCTTTTGCGACCGAAGGCTGGCCAACGTACCGGGCCGACATCACCCGAGGCGGTGTAACTGAAGATTCGGTCCAACCGCCTCTTTCACTTCTGTGGAAGTTCGAATCGACCTATCCGCCAAAGACCGCCTGGGGACCTCCCGCGGAGGAACTGCCTCGCTCGCATTACGACAGCGCGTTCCATGTTGCCGCGATGGATGGCATGGCCTATTTCGGCTCGTCTGTGGATCATTCGGTTTTCGCCGTCGATGCCAAGAGCGGCGAGATTCGCTGGCGGTTCTTTACCGGAGGTCCGGTCCGACTCGCGCCCACGGTCGAGGGCGACCGGCTCTATTTCGGCTCCGACGACGGTTTTGTCTACTGTCTGAATCGTGACGATGGGACTCCGATCTGGACCTACCGCGCGGGACCGACCGCCGAATGCGTCATGGGCAACGGGCGTGTTATTTCCCGTTGGCCTGTACGCACCAATGTCATGATCGATGACGGGACCGCGTACTTCTGCGCCGGGGTCTTTCCGTATGAGGGGCTCTATATTTGTGCGCTCGATGCGAGCGACGGTTCGGCGGTCTGGATCAACGACACCATCGGCGACCGTGGCCACGAACTGATCTTCGGCGGATTCGCGCCCCAGGGATATCTGGTGGCTTCCGATAACGCTCTGTATGTGCCTTCCGGCCGCGCCATGCCCGCCGTTTTCGACCGGCAGACAGGGCGCTTTATACGCTACCTCAGCCCCACCGGCAAAGTCGGTGGAACTTGGACCCTCCTCGACGAAGGGCGGTTGATCGCGGGCGTCGACCGCTCTGGCGATCCGGCCAAAGTCGCTTACAGCACGGAGACCGGAGAGAGCGCGGGTGATGCCTACGCTTGGTTCCCGGGTATCGAGTTGGCTATCACTCCGTCGACTTCCTACTCTCTGACCCGCGACGGGATTTATGCCATCGACCGCGAAGCCTATCCCTCCTTCAGCAAAACCCTGGGTTCAATTGGCGACAAGCGGAATACGTTGGGCAAGAAGCTGACCGCCTTGCGTAAGGAACGTGCCGATTACGACGCCGATACTCGGGCCGAAATCGACGCGCAGATCGATAGCATCGTCCGGCAGATGAGCGAGTTGGAGCTCTTGCAGACCGACCTCAAGAACCTGATGGCCTGTGAATGGCGCTATCCGCGAACCGGCCTGACCACCATCATCCGCGCGGGCGATGTCGTTTTCGCGGGCGGTGAAGGCGTTGTGTTGGCGGTGGACGCTCAAGACGGTATCGAACAGTGGAGTCACGCCGTGGACGGCAAGGTCTGTGGGCTCGGCGCTTCTGCGGGCTGCCTGTTTGTCAGTACCGATACCGGCGCGGTTTATTGTTTTGGAGAGGGCCAAACCGCCACTCCGAAAACGATCTCTGTGGAAAGAGAAGAGAGTCCCTACTTGAGAGACGAGTTGAGCGACCTCTATCGGGCGGCTGCCGAAAAGATAGTCAGCGAATCCGGCATTCGCAAAGGGTGGGCGCTGGTGTTGGACGCGGGCACGGGCCGATTGGCTTATGAACTCGCGAAGCGGACCGAACTCAAGATCATCGCTGTCATTGACGAGCCCGAGCGGCAGATTGCCGCCCGGCAAGCCCTAGAGGCCGCGGGCCTCTTGGGCGCTCGGGTCGTTGTGGACGATTGGGATATCGCCGCGCTGCCGGATTACTTTGCCAATCTGATCGTCTCGGATGGGTTGTTGACTTCCGGTGAGATCGCGGTCTCCGCGCACGATGTTTCTCGGGTGCTCCGACCGTGCGGTGGGGTGGCTCTTCTCGGCCAGCCGACGACCGGTTCCCAAGCGAATCTGGATACCAAGCAACTCGTTCGATGGTTGAAAGCGGCCGGCGGCCCCAAACCCGAAGTTCTGAAGGAAGACGGTACGTGGGTCAAGTTGACGCGCGGCGAACTCGAGGGGGCGGGAAGCTGGAGCGAGCTCTACGGCGAGCCCGGCAACACCGCAAACTCCGGCGACGATCTCGTGCAGGGGACGTTGGGGGTGCTTTGGTATGGCGACCCCGGCCCACAAAAGATGGTCGAGCGTCATGGCCGTGCGGTGAGCCCGGTCGCCATCAACGGCTTGATGTTCGTTCAGGGCGCCGATGTGATCATGGGTATCGATGCCTACAACGGCACCCTGCTTTGGGAGCGGGAATTGCCCGGCGCGGTCCGCGTGCGTGTCGATGCCGATGGCGGCAACTTGAGCGCGACCAAGGAAGGACTGTATCTCGCCGCGCACGACAAATGTTATCGGCTGGATCCGATGACCGGCGAAACCGTGCGCGTTTACGATCTGCCCACGGCCGCCGAAGGCACGCGCCGCTGGGGGTATGTCAGCTGTGTGAACGGCATTCTGTACGGTACCGAAGCCAATCCGCTCGATCAGGACTACGCGTCGACCTGGGATGAAATGGTCGAGAACGGAGAATGGATTCCCTCCGAAGCCATGCTTGCAGAATACGGCGAGATATACACCAAATACCTCGCCAATTTTATAGAAAAATACCCGGTGCCCAACGAGGCTGCCCGGGCCGACTTCCAGCGCTCGGGAATCCTCTGGCGGCCCATCGCCAGCTTTCCCACCTGGGGGACGAAACGCGAAGTGGCCAGGATTACCGACAAACTGATGTCGGGGGATGCGTTCTTCGCGCTCGATGCCGATACCGGCAAGACACTCTGGGTCCATCGTGGCAAACGTATCGCCAACATCAGCGTCGCCATCGGTGAAGGGACCGTCTACCTGACCGACGCGACCGAATCCGGCGACGACCGTAACGCCGCGATGCAGTGGCGCAAGACTTCGATTGCTAACGGCATCTATGAGCCCGAGCGTGAAGAAGAACTCATGCCTCAGGGGGCCGATGTGCGCCGCGTCTATGCGCTCGATGCCAAGACCGGGAAGAAGCGTTGGGAGAAGGTGATGGATTTCACCGGTTGTGGCGGCGACCATCTCGGTGCGATTTACTCCGACGGCGTGCTCATCACCGCCGGTTGTTTCAGCAATCACGATACCGGCATGTTCAACAGCGGTTCGCTCAAGTGGCGGCGAATCACCGCCATCGACACCAAGAACGGCGATACGCTCTGGTCTAAACCGTTGAACTACTTGCGGCGGCCTTTGGTCATTGACGGGAAGATCGTCATCGAGCCCCGTGCATGCGATTTGCGTACGGGCGAAATCGCGACGCGCAAACACCCCATCACCGGCGAAGAGGTCCCGTGGGAGTTCTTACGGCCGGGGCACTGTTGCGCCATCAGTTCCTCTTCAACCAACAGTCTCTTCTATCGATCCTACAACGCCGCGTTTTACGATTTCAAACGGGATAGTGGCGTCACCTATTTCGGCGCGATCCGTCCGGGATGCTGGATCAACATGATCCCGGCCAGTGGGCTTCTGCTTTTCCCCGAGGCCAGTTCCGGTTGTACTTGCGCGTTCCCGTTACGTTGTTCGGTGGCGCTGAAACCCAAGCGGGACCAACAGGAACGCGAATGGAGTATCTTCGTTACCCACGGGCAACAGAGTCCGGTCAAGCGCCTGGCGATCAACTTCGGCGCGCCCGGCGACATGAAGGATGGCGACGGCGATCTCTGGTTCGGCTATCCGCGTCCCAACACGACCCCCCACAGTCTGGTCGGGCTTTATGGCGTGCAGTTCAAACTGGGCGAAACGGTGAAACCCGGCATGGGTTTCTTTAGCCACGATTTCGTTGGCGCGAAGATCGAAGGTACCGAGAAACCTTGGTTGATGACCTCGGGATGTGTCGGGCTACAGCGCTGCAACATTCCGTTGATCGACGACACCTGGGGTGAAGAGCCGGGCGAGTATACCGTTCGTCTCGGATTCGCCGCCCCCGAAGGCGACCGCGCCGGACAGAGGGTCTTCGATGTGAAACTCCAGGGCAAGACCGTACTCGAGGATTTCGATCTCTGTGGAGTCGCCGGGGGTACGGGCAAAACCGTCGTGAAGACGTTCAAGGGTATCGATGTCACGAACGTGCTGACGCTCGAACTGGTTCCTCGAACCGCCGGACCGTCGAAAGACGAAGCGCCGGTGATCAACTTC
>CAYTDF010000012.1:6620-16601 GCA_964436365.1 uncultured bacterium
TGATCCGTGAAGGGCGGATGCCCTCCCAAAAGTCCGTGGCGGCGACGAAGAGACTCGGTTTTGAAAAGGTGAAAGCCTTGTTGAAGAAGGCCGAGCAGGCGAACGCCAAGAAGGATGTCAAAACGGCCCTTGCGAGCTATCACGCGGTGGTGACCGGCGCGGTGGACCCCGACGCGCTTTCCATCGCGTTGGCGGGCATGGCTTCGATCGGCAGTCCGGCGTCGTTGCCGTATATCGCGAAGTATTGCCGGGCCGATTCGCCGATCCTCTTTGGCTATGACAAACCCGATCAGCGTGTGCTCGACGGTGCGGTGCGGACCTATCTCGCTGTGGCTGGAAACCTCACCGAGGAGAGTCCGGGCAAGGCTGGCAGGATGTTCGAGCAGGCGATCGTCATGCCGTGCAGCACCGAGGTGCGGACCGAGGCCGCCGACGGTTTGGCCGCTATGGGGGTCGACATTGGGGCGGAGGCCGCGGCCGAGGGGTACTTGACCCGTTGGCGGCTGGTTGGGCCTTTTGCCTGGGACGAACAAAAATACAACCTCGATTGGAAGTTCGTGAACGAGCCGAATATCGATCTAACCGAGAACTACACGTTCAAGGGCAAGACCCTTCGATGGACTCAGTTTGCCAGCGACCGAGGGATGATCGATCTCACTCAACTCTTTACGCCCGATTTCGATGTCTCGTGCTACGCGTACGCGGAGTTCGAACTGTCGCAGGCTCAGGACGTTCTCTTGAAGGTTGGCAGCAACGATGACTTCAAGTGTTGGATGAACGGGAAATTCGCGGGCCGTTTCGATGGCGGCCGGGGTTGGGCTCCCGACCAAGACGTCTTGAAGGTCGAAGGCAGGAAGGGTGTGAACCGAGTGTTGGTGAAGATCTCCCAAAGTGGAGGCAACTGGGCCTTTAGTGTCCGGGTGACCGACATCAAGAACGCACCTGTGGGTTCGCAGAAATAGCGACACCCATGCCGAACGCGATACCCAACGGGGGAGGATCGAAAGATTCTCCCCCGTTCTATTTGAAGATCGTCTCGCTCGTCTTGATTGAGCACACGAACCCCGCATTCGATCAGGTCGTCCAACAACTCGCAGGGATCCCCGTCACTGTGCAGCCAGAAATCGATCCCGTTTCGATTAAGAAATCCTCCAGAGAAACATCCGCGGGCATGCCCTGCTCGCGCCACACAGTGGGCGTATCCTGCCAAAAAGAGTCGTGGCACGGCAACCGGTCGGGCGGGCGGTACTGGATCGCCGCTTTGATTCGTTCTCGGGGGTTCATCGTCATCCCGTCCTCAGAGCGCGCCGTCGATGGCATAGCAAAGGATGGCGACGACCTGTTCGGGTGTCTCCGCGACAGCCAACGCCGCGCCATCGACCTCTTTCAGTGCGTGCGTCAAGGATGGATCGTGCAGCGTGACCAGCGGCTTGCCGAGTGCGGCGGCATAGCCCGCATCGAATGCCGCGTTCCATTGGCGGTACTGATCGCCGAAGCGCACAACGACGATATCGGCCCGGCCGATCAGGGAACGGGTTCGGATGGCGTTCACTTTCGCGCCCTTGTGATCTTTCCAGAAAGGCTCTTTTTCGGGGCCGAGAATCCGGATACCGCAGTCGTCGCTGGAGGCGTGGTCGGTCACGGGAGAGAGGAGCGTGACCGGAAGACCGGCGTCCTGCACTCCGCTCGCGATCCGCGCGCCAGTCGCTGTGGATTTCACCGGATAGATAGACATTCCAATAGTTACCTGTCATCTTTCAGCCCTCTCGTTCCTCGATTTTGTGCCTGTCCCGCCAGGCTGGGCAGAGACGGGCGGTTGGCTGAAGTGGCGTAACAACAACCGAGCCTTGCCGAAACGATGCGCGCTCCACTCTCGTTGGCTAACGGGGGGCAAAATTGGTTTTGTTCGCGGCCTTCCGTCTGTGATACTCTTAATCTGTGAATATGGACCTCCGTGCCCCGATTGATGCGCCCCTGTGGCCGAAACTCTGGAGAAGTTCCCTATGCGATCTCTCGCCTCTCTGATTCTCGTTACGATTTTCCTCGGCTCGATTCTTTTGGGATCGTGCACCGGCCGAGTAGATCGACTCGCTCCCGAAGACGAGTATTGGCTGGCCATGCTGGAGACACCTCCCGACGGACGGTTTGAGATCACCGTCGAGTACCTGCGGAACGCCACCGACGAGACTGTTTTGCGAACTGCGATTTGGGATGTCGTCGCTCACGCTCGCCATATACACAAAGAGCAAGAAGCGCTTGACATCATCGAAACGTTTCTGGAGACACTCTCTTCCAAGAAGGAGGAGAATGAGGAATCCGCGCTTCTTCAGCCGGCGTCATTGGCGCGCGCCTCACTCCTCCTGTGCCTCGACCGAATGGGTGAGGCCAAGGAATCGTTCTATGCCGCGATGCGAAAGGGTTGGGCGGGGTACGACGAGCAGAGCGCGTATTCGTGCTACACCGATGCACTTGTCGAGGCCGGTGAACTTCGTGAGGCGATTATCGAGCAATACAACTGTGCGGTCGATGTCGAGAACGCAGTTTCCGACGGTGAACTCAATCTTCTTACGCACTTCCTAAAACGGCTACTGGGAACTCGGAGACAGGGCTTTGAGGGGTTGGCTGGGGAGGAGATATTACCCGCACTGATGCCGGTCTTCGAACATCCCGAGTATGGTGACATCGCCGAGGCTCTCTGTTGGATCGCGGATGGTGAGTTTGACGCCGCGGCGAATCGTTTGACCGAGATTCAGGCGAGTCTGGCGGAGGCGGCCGTCGAGGACGCCACGGCGGAAACGCAGAGCCAACCCGCCGGTGAATGGCGGAACATACCCCTCTATATCGCGGCGGCCCGTACTTTTGAGGGTTGGCATCCCGACCAAGCGGACGCCGCATTGGAGGAGTTCCTATCGCTCAACCAGGACCGGCTGGAGTACGCCCTGCGATCCATCTTGGATATTGTCTATCTCATGAAGAGTGTCGATGTTACCGGCTTCCTTCTGGACGCGGGGTTTGCCGATGATGAGGAAATCCGTGGGCGGCTCTCCGATGGGGCTATTGCGACTCTTCTGGGTATGCACGCGGAGTGTTTACGAGAACAAGGGCGTTGGCGGGAGGCGAAGGCGGTCTGTCTGCGAATCGTGGATGAGTTTTTCCCCGGCACCCCTGGAACGGAGGGTGCTCTTCTCATTCTGTCCAAGATCCACAGCCAATACGAGAACGACGAGAACGCCGCATTAGCGGCGTTGTTGCGGATTATTGCCGAGGGAGCAAACAAGCGCCTGCTCTATACCGACAGGCTCGGATTGGACGGTCTGGTCACGGTCGATGCGGAGAGGGTCGACGAGATGATTGAGATCGTGTGTCAGTTGGCCCAAGAAGCGGAGCCCCGCGCGAAACCCTACTACCGCGTTATCGAAGATCGGTTCAGAGCCATCGCGCCTCCTCCCGAGCCGGAAAGCTCTCCGCTGGAAGAAGAACGCGCTGCACCCACGCCGGAGGCTTCCCCAGAGGGTGTTGTTCCGTAGAGCGTCTTTCCAACATTTCTCTTGGAAGCTACATCAAATCTCGAGGGCGGCGTCGATCTCGATTTCGAACAACAGATCTTCCCGGCAGACATCGCACTCCGCCACGATGATGGGAGCATCTGCGATCGCATTCTCTTGGCAGTACGCTTCGAAAACCTTCAGATCCTCGATGTTCCGGAAGTAGGCGATTCCGCGGGTCACATCCGCGAAACTCAACCCTCTCGATTCGAGAATGGCCAAAACGATCCGCATGGTCAGATCGATCTGTCCGACCGGATCCCCGATATGGACGGTGGCGCCTTCGGGCTCGATACTGGCCGTACCGGAAATCAGTACACGGCGCAGATCGGGCGATGCGATTTCAACCGCGCGGCTGAATGCGCTCCCGTAATCCACGGCTGCACATTGCAGGGGAGAGGGCAGGGCTTCGATACGAACCGCATCCCCTTTGGGTTTCATGGCCAGCGCACTGGTAACCAGTGCCGCATCGGGGTAGGGGTCACCCCAGATTCCCGTGCTGGCGGGGACTCTCGACTCGAAGATCTTCCGTTCGGTAAAGAACTGGTTGCGGACGGCGTTGAAATCGTCGTACCAATCGAGGATGTTCTTCATGAAGAGCCAGGTTCTGGCCGTATCCTGCATCGTCATGTTCTTGACGCTGAGGGCGGACTCCAAGTTTTCGAACATCTGTTGGGCTTGTGTGGCTTGTGGCGCGGAAGGATCGTCTGGGCCGATGCCGCCCAGCAAGTAGTACTCGGAGTCGTTGTCTTCAAAGAATCTCCCCACGGTACGGTCGCCTAACCGGACGGTTTCGATGGGGATTCCCGAGACTGCGTGGACCTGTAGCCCTGCGATCTCCCCCCGTGCGCAACGCTTCTCGCGGACCCAGGAGACCGGGCATTCGGCACCGCCGGGTGTGCTTCGCAGAGTCTTGAGGCATTGCTCAACCTCTTTCGCGTCGCCGAACGCGAACAGTTGCACGGGCTCGGCACGTAACATTCTCAGTTTTTCGGCGGCGCGCTGAAACAGGCCGACGGGCGGTTCACCCGGCAGCGGCGTGAACGTCAGCCAACTTTCGATGAACGCTTCCCGGGAAACGATAGTTGCCGTAAGACCGGGCAGGTGCTCACGTGCAATGCTGGAGTTCTTTGTAGACAAGGTATCTTCCTTACAGATCGATGTTCGGATAGTGCCGCCGGGATTACAGCGAGAGGACAAACTCAGCGAGGTCCGCGAGTTCATCATCGCTCAAGTGGGATGTCTTCCCGTGCCGATCTTCGGTGTTTCGGGTTGTGAGCACATCCTCGATGGTTGCCGCGCCGCCGTCGTGCAGGTAGGGGCCGGAACGCCAGACTTCGATCAACGCCGGTGTATCGAAAACATCGTTTCTGTCGAACCGCCCTCGCGTGCCGACGTCATACATTTCGAGGTCTGTGTAGAGGGGGCCACTGTGGCAGTTGCCGCATCCGACCTCATTGTCGAGGAAGAGTTTCTTGCCTTGCTTGGCTTCGCGGCTCAGCTTCCCGCGGTTGAGATACGGGCTCGGAGCGGGCTTCAGGCTCTTGAGGTACGCGTCGATCGCTTCGGCATCTTCTTCGGGCCGAACGATGAACAGAATATGCTTGATCCCCGCTCGGACAGCGGTCTGGGCGTCTGCGCGGATACCGAGGCTCATGGCCGGAGGAGTCTCATGCGCCAAGAGCATGCTTTTACTGTTTTTGGGATTTCCGATACCGTCATTGAGCAGGTCCCAGTTCAGCGCATCCGTGCGTGAATCGGGGTGGCAGCTGGTGCAGCTCTGCCAGCCTTGGAAGCAGATATCCGCGTCGTGAAACAGCAGTTCGCCCTTGCGTTCGATGGAGATTTCCTCTTCTTCTCCCAGAGAAATCGGTGTCACTTTGGGCCGTTCGCGGTCGCTCAGGTCGACTTTGCAGAGGCTTCCGGCGAAGTAGTTGGCGGTATACACGGTCGTTCCGTGCACTGCGACGCCTCGCGGTCCCTTCTCTTTCAGGGGGACTCGCTTTCTCACACCCACGAGGAAGGAGAGATCGTTAGGCACATCTTTCGCGGAAATCGAAGCGGCGGTGTATTGGGGAGTTCGATACGGGTCCGCCTCTTCGGGGAGACCTTGTAGTTTTTCCAGCAGCGCGGGCATGTCGATTACGCTCAGTTCGTGTGTTCCCGCGTGGGTTACGTAGACAGTTTCGCCGTCCTCACTGCACGCCACGCCCCACGGATTCGCCGCGCCACGGTCGACGTCGTCCAGCAGGACCGTGTTGAGGAGATTCCGCTTCTCGATATCGATGACGCTCAGGGCGTTGGTATTCATCCAACCGCGCTCGAGTTGTGTGGTTGGCATCTGGTAGCGGCCCAGGATATGGGTCACATAGGCGTACCGCCCGTCGGGGGAGACGGTGACGGCCTTGACGCTCGTACTGCCATTCGGGAGCACGATGTTATTCACCACCCGCGAGCGGGATGTCTCGATCACTGTCACCGCTGCCGAGACGTAATCTCGATCCGCGCGGCCTTCGGGCAAGTGGTTCGCCACCAGCAGGTATTTGCCGTCGGGGGTGAGCGCCGCGCCGATCGGCTGGCGCGAGACCGCGACCCGTTCGATCGTCTTGCGTCTCTTAAGATTGATCGTCACAACTTCGTCTTCATAGCGGTTACAGACGTAAAGGAGTGTCTCGTCCGGATTCAGTACTGGGCCGCACGCGCCCCAGCCCGCCTTGATCTTGCGGACGACCTTTCCTTTTTTCAGATCCACGCGGCAGACGATGCCTTCCGGGTTCGCGCACGTGACGTACAGATCGGTGGCGCATGCCTGGGAGACGGCGATTCCGGTCGGCTGGCCGGGCAGTTTGATCGTGGCTTTCACCGTACCGTCCTCGGTGTTGAGAACTGCGAGCCGATTCACCCCGCTCTCCAACACGTAAACCTCTCCCCCGCACTTCGAAACCGCCAAAACCGATGGCGAAAGATAGCGCAACTCTTCTGCAGAGCTGGCGGGTTGTGTCAGCATCCCCGCCGCAACGACCAGGATGGCGACGGCAAACGTTTGGATAGCGGTCTGTACCTTCATTGAATCTCTCTCTTTACCTGTATTCCACTTGAACGGTCTTTGTAGCATTTTTCGGGAGTTGTTTCCGGTTGACGGGGTCTTTGTGCCCTGCCGTGTGAGTTGGTTCCCCGCGAACGCTCTACCGCTCCTGGCGGCTCCTCAGAATCGCCTCTCGGTTCTCCGCCTCCAGACGAGCGAGAGAATTGTACTTCTCTTGCCGGTCGTCGTCGATTGGAAGGAACTCCGCTCCCGGCATATCCATTCTTGGCCTTTGTACGAGCATGGTTTGCCCGGCCCGGATGACGCTCAAGGCCTTCCGGTACCGTGAACTCCCCTGTTTCTTGATTTTCGCCAGACAAGGGCTCAATTCAGGGCGTGTAAAGTTGACCTGGGAGCCCACTAATTCGGATTCTGTGTCCCCGAGGCGTACGCCTGTAAGTTGCTGCAATTCGGTCAGTTGCTCGGGGCTCAGCGGTGAGCGGCCAAAGGCGTTGCCGGGATAGACGCTGGCGTAGGAGCCATAGTAGGGCGCGTTCATGTCGATCCAGGTGACGATACGATCGAAACTCTCCTTATCGAGTTTCACATCCTGGTGTCCTTTTCGGATGACATCTACCAGCCGACTTCGATGCGATCCCCAGGCGTAGGCCGGTACGAGCTCCGCCGGGCCGTCGTCCACCGCTTTCACCAGCAGCTTCGGTGCTCCCGGCTTGTCTGGGAACCAACGCAAGGCCGATTTGGACCGGAGTTCCTGGTACGAGGTATTGAAAACCAGCCCAATATCTCCAGCCAGAATCAACTTCTCTCCGGCTTCCTTCCCGTAATCGTGGCAGCTCACGCAGTGTCGGTCGAACACCGGTTGGACCTCGGTCAAGTAGTTGAAATCACGCGGTGCACCGTACCAGGGCTCGAGCGTGCGCGGCGGTTTTCCCAGCGCGACAGGCATGGTCCGATTGGGGATTGTGGTCAATCGATTTTCGTGACAGCCGACGCAGCCCGTCCTCTCTCCGGCTTGCACCATCGTCCCGCTTCGCATCGTCTGGACCATCATTTCGTTCTCATCCAGCAGCTGGAAGAAAACGAACGTATCCGCGGGCACCGAGAAATAGGCGGAGCCGTCCTCTTCCACCGGGACTTTGCCGAGGATGCGTTTGTTGTTGGTGCAGTTCCAGTTCATGGCTGGCGCTTGGGTGGCGTCCAGATTCCAAAGTGTCTCTGTCCAGAAAAGTTTCGGAGGAGCCTCGACCACCCGCAACCATTTGACCGTCCCCCGAGCGACGACTTCCATCCCGTCGCCACGGTACACGTCGGCCACATAGAAGAGCCCGTTCGGTTCCGCGAAGTCTCTGCGCTCCGGGATGACATCCGGACGTTTGCGTGGAGAGACCGGCATCGGGTCGAAGCAACCCGTCTGTTCTTCTTCATGGAGCAGCAATTCGTTCCCGAACAGATCGAGAAGATAGAGGCCCATCTTCTCGTTCCCGGCCTCGATCATGCGTGAACAGAGGAAGTAGGTCTCCGATAGCGGATAGGGATCCTCATACTTGATCGGCAGGCGCACGAAGTTATCGATCTGGGCTCCCGCCGGATGGCCACGGCTCATGCCGTCCCCGTAATGGGTATGGATACGTAGGTATTTTGTTATATCCTCCGGCCAGCTTTTTACGATCGGCTCGACGCCATCCGAACCCAGACGGCGATCCACCACGGCCAGCGCTCCCCACGGGCGGTCGTGGCACGAGGTGAAGTTGGCCACGAATCGTTCCGTCCCGGGGATCGTGCGGGCGTCGATGATCCCGCCCGGAGACCACGCGTTATTGCCATAGTAAACCGCGTGATTGGTGCCGTCGGGATTCACTGTCCAAAGACCTTGGGCCGGGCCGAACTGCTTGTCCACATACTCCCAACGATCGTAGAGAATCCGCCCGTCGGGCATCAGCGCCGGATGCCCCTCGAACAGAGTGTTCCGTCCTAACTGATGGATACCGGACCCGTCCGCATTCATCTTGAACAGATTCCCCATGATGTGCCGGTTGCACTGGCACAGTTTGGGTTCGCGCGTAGAGACGAACAGGATATCCCCGGTTGGCGCGACCATCGGATCGATGTCGGAGAGTTCCGCGCCGGATGTCAACTGCCGAACTTCACCCCCGTCCACGTCCATCTCGTAGATGTGATAGTCGTCCTCGATGTTCTTGCGCATCGAGAAGAGAATCCGCTTGCCGTCAAAATGCAGTTCCGGATCGCGGGCGATTCCTGCGGGGACTTCGAGAATCGTCTGGATTCGCCCGTCCTCTCCGAAATGGATCGTCTTGAGCGCGCTCCCACCCCGGAAACTGGCGGTGTTGATCTCGCCGTTCTGAAACATCGTGGCGGTATTGTGATGATCGGGGACATATTGGTCGCGGGCCACAAAGAGAATTGGCTGCTCGGCTAGCAGTGGGTTGCTCGACAACGCTTCGTACCGGAGCCGTCCGAACTCGCTTTCCAGGGTCTCGAAGTTCTCAGCCGTGCAGTCGCCGACACGTGCCGTCAGCGTGTCCAACCGGGCCAAGAACGCATCACCTCCGCGATAGCGGGTTCTGTGGTTCTCCCGCAAATCCTCAATCGCCCGGCGGACCTTTCCGGCGCGGGCCTCAAACGCGCCGACGAATTCGACTCGCCTTGTCTCGCGCATTTCGCGTTCCCGTTTCGCAAATCGAAGAGTGGTCGCGGCCTTATCGATTGTGGCGTTCGCTTGAAAGTCGTCGAACGTCGCATGGCCCCAACCGCCGGGATTTCGATCGACCACTTTCAAATAAACCTTCTCTCCGATCCATGGAGTCACGTCCCAGGTGTACCGGAGCATCTCTTGCTTGTTACGGCCGTTGCCTTTGCGCACTTCCTGTCCATCCAAAGTGCACAGGGCTACGTACGTGTTTTTGTGCGCGCCGCCTCCGACGAGAAAAGAGACCCTTTCGCCAACGAGGCGGAAGACAGGCGATTCGAGAACTCCCATAAGTGAGTCGTCACGTCTGTTAGGGGAGCGATGCAGTGTCGTGAGGTGAAATCTTCCGTGGTGGTTGTATTGGCGATCCCCTGAGTCGTGAAAAAACTGTCGGTCACAGACGATCGTATCGTACGTCCCCTCGACAACTCGCCAGCCTTGCAGGTCACCGGCTTCGAAGTCAAATCGCAGAGTGGGCCGCTCGCTCCCGAAGGCCGTCACGGCGCAGACTGATATGCCCAGAAGCACGGCGAAGTAACGTGACGAACGTGTGATCGGGCTCATTCTTGCCTCCACGGCATGTCCAGCGACCCGGCGGCCTATCGCGTATCTACAGCTCGGACGCCTCCGGACGTGACGATTGCGCCGGTTTTGAACGCGAGGGTTGTCACTCTTGTCGAGTC
>CAYTDF010000012.1:16611-21518 GCA_964436365.1 uncultured bacterium
CACTGTTCTCAACGAACATGACCTCGACGCGAACGGCGACGCCACACGTTATTGGAGTGCAAAGTGGCCTCGAATAAGAGCCCTCCCCGGCACGTGCACGGTTCAACGCTTTCTCGTTGCCGACGGTCCACTGTCGTGCATCGAGGACAGTGCCGACGCACGCGAACTCACCCATGCGAGTGCACCTTGCCGGACTCTGGCCACCCTCCTTCACGGTCTCTCTGTAACGGCCCGGCCACAAGAGTGTCAGCGTGCTTTCTTATTGGAGGGACTCGATACATTCGTGACGCAGAAAAAAGGTCTCCTCCCTCGAAATTCGACCGTTTCCGTTGCATCATTGAACATTCTTGGAGCCGTCTATCCTCGGGCGTTCCGCACAGCAGAGACCAACCGGAGTTGGAATGAAGAAAAATAACTCATGGAAGTGCGTGCCCAAACGAAGAGACGCACTTGCCCAGCTGAGGCGTTCCGCGATTTGGCTTTTCTTGCCTGTTCTGTTATTCATTAGTTTGTGCGCCTCGTGTGGCCAGGAGCCCGCTGTCGTCGGCATGGATGCCGTTCCGACTGAGAGTGGAGTTCCCCCCGCTCAGGATGTGCGTTCCGTACTCCACATCGCGGTCCTGGGATTTGCCGCCATCCTGGGCGGCGTTTTTCTCGGCGTATTCCTCTCGCGCTGGAAGACACAAAGAGACGACCGAGTCACGCAACAGATCGTCCAACAAAACCAGTTTCACGAAACGGCGATTGAATCGCTTACCTATCCTTTCCTGGTCATCAATGCTTCCGACCACACCGTGGAGATGGCGAACTCCGCCGCGCGGAAGTATTTCCTAAAGGGCGAGACAACGTGCTATGCGATGACGCATGACCGGAGCAAACCTTGTCAAGAAACCGGATACATATGCCCACTCGAGGAAGTCGTGCGGACGGGGAAGCCCGCCAGTTCGGTCCACACCCATATCTTGAAAGACGGCGACGAACGGAGAGTGAATATCCATGCGTATCCCGTCTTCGATGACAAAAAGCGCGTCGTCAAGGTCATCGAAAACTACGTGGATATCACCGATCGTGAGCGCGCCGAGAATGCGCTACGGGAGGAGAAGGAGAAACTGCTGGCGCTCCTGTCGAATACCGGCGATTTGATCTCCGCCATGGATGAGGAGTACAACATCCTCTTCATGAGTGGACCCTTGCTGGAACTGTTTGGAGATCGTTCCGGAGAGAAGTGCTATGCGGTGTTTTGCGGTCTTGATGAGCCGTGTGGTGTGAACTGCGCCGTGGATGAAGTGATTCGTAAAGGGAAGAGTTCCTTTTCTTATACCCATTCCGATGAAGAAGACCTCCGTGACGGGCGGATTGTGGGAGATGCGGCGAATATCGGACTCCCGCGAACGTTGGAGACCGTGGCGCGGCCCTTCGAGTATCGGGGGAAGCGATGTGTCGTGGAGGTCTCTCGCGATGTATCCGAGCGCCTCCGTGCCGAGGCGGCGTTGTTGCGAGTGGAAGAGGAGGGGCGGAAAAGACTCACCGAGATTCTCGAGGCCACGAACCTATGGGTCACTGTCATCAATGAAGACTATGGCATCGAGTACATCAACCGTCCGATGAGCGAATCCCTCTCGGACCGTGTGCAAGAGACATGCTACCAACTCGACGGGAAGAAGGCTCCTTGTGACGTTACCGGTTCGACGAGCCGTTGCTCGGTCAAAGAGATCCTGCATGGGGGAAAGCCCTCTGTGCAATACATGCATGTCGATCCGCCGGAGCAGGGCGGGAGGCATATGATGACGTGGTGCTACCCGCTCGACTATGGCGGGAAGCGTTGTGTTATCGAGGTGCATCGAGATGTGACGCAACAAGCGCATCTGGAAGAGCAACTCCGTCAATCGCAGAAGATGGAGGCTGTCGGGCAACTGGCCGGTGGAATCGCGCACGATTTCAACAACTTGCTACAGGCAATTCTCGGCTATACCCAAATGGGGATGTTGGGTCTCTCGGATGAAGAGCAACGCTGCAAGGATCTGGTGCAGGTGAAGAAGGCTGCCGAGAGGGCGGCGACGCTGACGCGCCAGCTCTTGGCGTTCAGCCGCCGGCAGATGATCCAGCCCACCAAACTCGATCTGAATCAAGTTATCGACAGTCTCTCGAAGATGTTGCGCCGAATGATCAGCGAAGACATTGAACTGAACTTGGTCCTCGGGAATGGCACGAGAACCGTTAGCGCCGATCCGGGGGCGCTGGAACAGATTCTGATGAACCTCTGTCTGAACGCCCGGGATGCCATGCCCAGCGATGGACAGATCACACTGAAGACGCACGACGTCGCTCTCGACGAAGAATTTACGAGTCAGCATCTTTGGGCCCGGCCGGGACATTACGTCTGTCTTTCCGCAACCGATACGGGGACCGGTATGCCGCCCGACGTCTTGGCGCGCGTTTTCGACCCGTTCTTTACGACCAAAGAGGTGGGGAAGGGAACCGGTCTCGGTCTGTCGATGGTTTACGGCATCGTCAAGCAGCACGATGGCCTCATCACCTGCTCCAGCGAACCGGGACACGGTTCGACTTTCTCCATCTATTTCCCCACCGTGGAGGGGACGGCGGCAACACCTGAGACCGACGGCGAAGGCTCCGACACGAGGAAAGGGACGGAGACCGTCCTTCTCGCCGAAGACGAAAAGTTGGTCAGGGAACTTGCCGTCCGTGTCCTGGAAGGAAGTGGCTATCGAGTTTTCGTCGCGTGCGACGGTGAGGAAGCTCTCCAGATTTTCAAGGCGCACAAGGACGAGATCGACTGTGCGTTGCTGGACGTCGTCATGCCGAAAGCGAGTGGACGGGAGGTTCGTGACGCCATTTTGATCGATAGGCCGAACCTGCCGATCCTTTTCAGTAGCGGGTACAGTCCTGGCGAGATCAAGACCCAATTCATTTTGGAAGAAGGCGCGCAGCTGGTCCAGAAGCCTTATGACCCCGGCACACTCCTAACGATGTTGCGCGAACGGTTGGACGCCGACAAGCAGAGTTCCGCGTAGAGCGTGATTCGCCTACCCGGAGGGCACGCAATACGGACAGAAATCGTCACCCGTTTCGAGCGGATTTTCTTCGTACATCCCGCCTCGCGCACCGAGCGTCTCGCAGGCCGATGCCGCGACCTCCTGTGCGTCCACAAGCGCCGAATGCACGGCGCTTGCCTTCGTTTCCCGAAAGGCTTCTTGCTCGTTCGTAACAATCCGATTCAGAATCGCCGCGCTCAACCAATCACCAGCGCCCGCCGCGTCCACAAAGCGCTCGCAGTGGGCTCCAGAAATCCGCCGCCATGGTTGGTGATCGTTGACGCCTTGCCAGCGATACGAGAGACCTTCGCTTCCCGCGGTTTCGATCGCCAGGGGAACCGCCTGCGTCTCGGGCGCATCCTTCAGTCCCGGCAACTTTTCGCGAGAGTACTTAAGAATATCTGCCTGTTCCAAACACTGATGAAACACCCGTTTGTCGCCTATTCGATTGGGTTCGAAATAGACCAGTGCTCCCCGTCGTTTGCACGACTCCGCCAGCGTAACCGATGCCGGGGAGACGCGGTCGATATACCCCACTTGCGGGGAAGAGGCCGTCTCGGCCAGAGCGTTTCGCACCGTCTCTTCGCTTACCGGCTCGAAATCCGCAAATTTCCGGTGGCAATCGGGACAGGCATGCGAGAAGGTATGCCTTTCCTTGGCGACCCGCTCGATGTAGATCGGGGTGCCGAGTGTCGAGCGCCGGTGGACGAAACGGCGCTCGATGCCGAGTCTCCCCAGATACTTCAGCACGGAGTCCCCGGCTCGGTCCGCGCCGACCTGGCCGACAATGGTCGTGTCCCAGCCCAGCCAATGCAGAATCACCAAGACATTCAGGCAGCTCCCACCCGCCGCAAGTAAGTAGGTCCGTCGGTCCCGGTCCTCGATGGCGTCGAGGCAGATCAAACCCGTGCCGATGGCGGAGCGTGTGGTCGATACGTTCATGGTGGGTCTATGGATGAATGCCTAGCGAACAGGCCAACACGCGGACCGAACATTCGATCCGCGTGTTGCTTGTCGTCTCTCGATCTGTCAATGTGCGTGTAAGGATCGCACTGGGCTAGGCCGTCGCTTCGGCCACAATCTTGCGCGCCCACGCCAGCGACTCTTCCAGCAGGTTTCCTTCGCATTCCAGGCTGAAGTCTCCGTCGTAGCCGTTGGCGATCAGGATTTTCATGCACTTGCTGATGTTGTCGGCGTTCACGCCGGCGCCGATCGCGCAGTGACTCATCGCGATTCCGGTCTGACCGCCGCGCAACGCCGCCGCCAGAGATTCGCTCACATCTTTGATGTGCACGTGTGCGATTCTGTTCTTGAACCGCTCCACGAACGCCACCGGATCCTGTCCGGCGATGAAGACGTTGCCGGTGTCCATGTTCATCTGTAGAAACGGGCTGTCGTAGAAATTCAGAATCTCGTCCATGAAATCGGGATTGGTCGTATAGTAGCCGTGCGGCTCGACACAGATCACGACTTCGTGGGCCTCGGCGACTTTCAGAATCTCGCCGTAGCATTGTTTCATCACCGCCAACCCTTCCGCGTCGGTCATGCCTTCGGGTCGTGTCTTGTCATCGGTTGTGTCGATGCAGGGGCAGCCCGCCAGATTCGCCCAGGCGACGGCTTTCTGAACGTAGTTGACGCCCACGGTGAGGCCGTCGATACGGCTCATAGGGTAGGCCGCGTCCAACTGGCTGAAGCTGAGGCCGTACGACTCCAGTTTCTTGCGCCACAAGACCGGATCCTCTGTGAACGAGACATGCGGATAGTATCCCAGGGCTTGAATATAGGCAGTGCCATCGATGGTCCCGCATTCAATCCGTTCGAGGTCGTGATCTTTCCCCCACTGGCAGCATTGTT
>CAYTDF010000013.1:0-21252 GCA_964436365.1 uncultured bacterium
CGGCACCGCACGAACAGCCGCTTGAACTGGTATTAAAACGTGAACGGGTTCTTTCGGGGCGGACAGTCGACGCCAAGGGCCGCGCTCTCGAACAGGTCTCGGTTCGGATTGAAACCGCCGCCCGGGGTGCCTTACCGCAGACCCACGAACTCAGAACCGCAAGCGCTGGAACGTTTACGTTCTCCTTGCGCGAGGAGCAACAGTTCTCTATCCGAGCTGAAAAAGAAAACTCGATTCCAGCGACCGCTCACGGGGATTTCTCCTCGCCCGGTCCGCTCCTGGTGCTACATGACTTGGCCATCGCCCGAGGTGTAGTCATCGACGAGAAAGAACGGCCGGTGGAGTTCGCCGAGGTCACCGTACGTTCCGCCTCTCGGCCGGTCCCGGGCACGTACGCGGTCACGCTTCGAGCGGATCAGAAGGGAGCGTTCGCGACGCAACGTGAACTCGCCCCGGGGATATACAGAGCCGAGGCCCGGCAGAATGAGTATTACGACGTGGGCGAAGGAGAGGTCGAGTTCCAGGTGGAATCCCCAGCGAAGCAACTCAAACTTCGTCTCGTCTCGGAACTCTTCACGGTCACAGGGCTCGTCGTCGAGCGCGGCACAGAGCGAGGCTTGCCGGGCATGGCCGTTCAGCTGAGCCGATGGAGTTGGGGGAATACGTACGGGAGAGGTATGCGGAAAGCCGTCACCGGCGAGGACGGCCGCTTCGTGTTTCATGACGTCCCGCCGGGGCAATACGTTCTGGTTGGAATCGATTCTGAGGAGCCCACCGCCCTGCACACGTTCCCGAAGAGCACTTTCACCGATGTGGGACTGCCGGGTGAAGATCCGGATCGGCGCATTCGGCTCTATGCCGTTCGAAAACCGGTCGTTGAGGGGAAGGTGATCGAGCGCAACGGAACCCCCGTCGCCGGGGCCCAGGTGAGAAGTTCTGCATCGGGGCGCGAGAATCAAACCGAGACAGACAGCGCCGGAAACTTCCATCTATCGCTCTATCTTGAGAACGCACTGGGCACCGCGCGCTACCGGCTCGTCGCCACGGCTGGCCAAGGCGCGGATGAACGCCGCGCCCTAAGTCCATGGGTGGAGCTCGCGCCGGGTGAACGCGTCGATGATGTCACCATCGTCCTTGGTGACGGTGTAACCGTACGGGGCCATGTACTCGCGAACAGTGACACGGGACCGGAACCCATTCCCAACGCCTCCGTCACGCTCAAAGACAGTTACACCTGGCGCGAACGAAAAACCCATACAGACGTGTCGGGTATGTACGAGTTCGCCAACGTTCTCCGCGCCAGCGAAGGCCCGTCGTCGTTGTACGCACCCTACATCCTCCGTGTGGAAGCCGAGGGATTCGCCTCGGCGACGCACATGCTGACACCCTCCCCCGGGGCGAATCCAATCGAGCACGACGTGACGCTCACGTCCCGCTTGGCGATTCGCGGCCACGTAACCGACAGCAAGGGCCGTCCGCTCGAAGATGTGCATATCTACGCCAGCCGCCGGGGTCTGCCTGGAAAGAACGCCACAACCGATGGCGACGGACGCTACGCATTCGAAACGCTCGAAGCGGGTCTCTACGATCTTCTGTTTCAGTATTCTGGCCGAACTCGTCTTTCCGGTCGTCTCTTTCGCGTACCCGCCGGGAGCGATTCGGCGGACATCCAGTTAGATTATTCGCCGGTCAATCTGCGCGTGCGGTTCACAGTCAAAGGTGATCTGGATCCGGCCACACCACTCAACGCGGTTGTCGGCAAACGGCTCGAAGGCGAGGCGGGCAAACTTGAAGAGAGAAACCTGCTCTGGACAACCGTCGGGAATGGCTCCATGTCGGTCATGCTGTGGGAACCGGGCCTCTATCAACTGCGCTGCTACGTGCCCACCTGTCCAACCGTCACCGAGTGGATCGAAGTTCGCGCCGATTCACCCGAGACCGTCGTACGAACGCTCACCATCGCCCCCCCGGCGGCAGGCGGAAATATAGTTACCGGACACGTGCAACCGATACCGGGATACGTTTGCCGCTATGTCGTCGGCGCGGCGGACCAACGCACGAACGTCCCCGTCACCCCGGATGGCTCGTTCACGCTGAGGAATGTACCCAACGGCCCGCTCTTCTTGTCGTTCTGGTTTTTCGACGAGGTGACCGGCATCCCCCGGCGCGTCGATGTCGTCTTGGAGATATCCGTGCCCAACTCGGGTAGCGTCATCGACGTCAACCTTGTCAACCCAGTAACCCTCACCGACCTCGGCACACTCGACCTCTCCCGGTACTTGGATTGACATGCACCCACAGGCGGGCCTACGGTTCCACACAAGGAGAACTTGAAATGCCTCGCCTCGCTCTTGTCGAAACCTACGTCAAACAGACCGAGTTCACCGGCACGGCACGCAAGGAACTTCTCCTCGCCGGGCTGACCGATGAAGAATCGCTCTGGCAACCGCGGCCGGGTATCCCGCCCATTGTCTGGCATGTCAGCCATATCGCGGTCACCGAAGCCAGTCTCTTTCTGGGCATGGGCAAAGGTGCGTGGGATGAGATCGACGACGCGTGGATACAAACCTTCTCGATGGGCGCGGCCCTGCCGAACCCCATCACAGAGATCCCCCCACTGAGCCAAGTGGCGAGTGAAGCGACGAAACTCCGAAAACGCTGCATAAAACATATCCTGTCGTTGAGCGAAGAAGACCTGAACCGCAAACTCCCCCATCGACAAGACGAGGTCCCTGAGTTTCTGCAAACCTACGCCGACTGCCTTCGATCCCTGGGATTGCACGAAGGCCATCACAACGGTGAAATCTCTCTACTGCGCAGACTGATTGGAAAACCCGGACCGTTCTAGCGCGCGACCGCTCGGTGCCTCCCCAGCAGACCGCAAACAGACTCTACAATTCCTCTTCGGGCGGGCCGGGGTCCGTGCTACGGGAAAAGTGCGGCTCGTTCCGCCCCTCGTAGTGCTTTTCGAGACAGTCGTCACAGATGCCGTGACTGAAGACGGCGTCGGAATGCTCGGAGAAAAAACGCTCCAGCTGGTACCAGTAGCCCTTGTCATCACGAATGCGTTTACAATGCGAACAGATGGGAATAATCCCTTGCAGAACCTTGTTCTCATCGAGAGCGGCTTGCAGTGCGCGGGCCTGCTTCTGGATTCTCACATTGAGCTGATAGAAACGCAACGCAACCGTCAACACGATTCCGAACGCCGCCAATACAGACGCCAGAGTCAAATAGAACCAACTCAGATCCGGTCCGCTCTCCCGGCGATAGAGGAAACCGTCGAGTGAAGCCTCCGTGGGAATCATCCCCAGTTCCCGGTACGTCTCGGCGATATGTCGCCACCGGCCAAGGTTGTTGTAGCCGATCTCGACAACCTCCGGCAGGATCAAGCGACGCGTATTCTCGGCTTCGTATTCGAGATGTTCGCGGGTATGCCTTTGACTGTATTGGGTCAAAATCAGATCGATAATCTCGTCGCTGTGGGCGAGAGCGTATTCCCACCCCTGGAGCGAGGCATTCAAAAAACACCGCACGCGCTCCGGATGCTTCTCGATCTGTTCTTGCGTAGTGAAAAGTGTATCGCCATAAAAGTCGATCCCTCCGGCGCGAGGGTTCAAGAGCAGGTAATCCAATCCGGCTTGCTCCAGCAAGAACGGTTCGTCGGTCGAGTAGCCGGAGAGCGCGTCCAGTTCCCCGTCGATCAACCCGCTAACATCGTACGTGTGCGGAAAGAGATTGAGCGACGTGAGAGGCAGGCGTTCGTACTGTAGATACGCGAGCAGTTCGGCGGCGTGACTCTCGATCGCCACACGCTTACCCGAGAGCTCGTGGATATGGCTAACGCCGGAGTTGCCGGATACCAGAAGAACCAAAGGCGAATGCTGATAGATTGGCGCGAGTGCAACCACTTGGCTTCCGTGGGCGCGCATCACCACGAGGTCGGAGGAAGCCACACCGAACTCGGCCTGACCCCGGACCACCTGTTGCCCGGGTTCGATGGAGGGTGGCGGCTCCAGCAACGTGACTTCGAGCCCGGCGTCCCGATAGAAGCCTTGTTGGATCGCGGCATAGTAACCGGCGAACTGAAATTGGTGTTTCCACTTGAGTTGGAGGCGCACCCGATCCAGAGGGCGGTCCGTCGATTCGACACGGGCGGTCCAAGCCGCTCCGGCCGACACCATGAAAGCGAGGGTCAGACACAACACCCACCCCGCGCGCGCGTTCGTCGCGAGTCTGTCCACACGTTTGTCGTGACAACCGATCCTCAAAGTGGAAAACCTCCGAATCCGCAATTGCTCACAGTGGCAAGACGTAACCAAGACCTGAACGTCCGGGCTAGAGTCCACGCCCCACGAGCCGACTCTAGCCGGGGCGGGAAGACTCCCTCTTCCTCGAAACGACCAGCAACGACCGCGGCAGCCCTGCTAGCGGAGCGGCTTCCCATTCTTCAAGCTCGACACCAAACTCATCGACCCGCAGCAGTTCGCACCCCGTCTCCATCACCGCCGGTTTTCTTCATGTTTCTCGTTCATGGCCCGCTCCAGACGTGAAATCTTCCAGCCTAGGCGAGAACCTCGGGATTCAACAACGTTGGCATCTTGTCTCCCTTGAAACGAGCGACGATGTTTCGCGCGGCGATCAGCGCCATGTTCGAACGGGTCTCGATCGAAGCGCTAGCGATGTGTGGAAGAAGAACGGCGTTGTCCAGATCGACGAGTCCCGGATAGAGTTTGGGTTCTTCTTCATAAACGTCGAGGCCGGCCCCACCGATCCGTTTCTCTTTCAGGGCGGCGCACAACGCAGCCTCGTCCACCACCGGTCCTCGCGCGGTGTTGATCAAGATCGCGTGCGGTTGCATCAACGACAGTTCCGCCGCACCGATCAGGTGTTGGGTCTCCGGAACGAGAGCGCAATGCAGACTTACGAAATCGCTCTCACCCAGCAGCGCCTCCAAAGACCGATGTTCCGCACCGCAGGCCTCTTCCAACTCTGGATTCCGGATGGGATCGGCATAGACGACCTTCATCCGAAAGCCCTGGGCGCGTTCGGCCATAGCCCGCCCGATTCGTCCACCGCCAACGATGCCCAACGTTCGCTCGGTAACGTCCGCACCGAGATACAGCATCGGCGCCCAACCCACAAACTTGCCTTCGCGCGTATAACGGTCCGAATCGACCACGCGCCGCGCCACAGCCATCAGCAACGCCCAAGCGGTATCGGCGGTCGCGTCGGTGAGCACGCCGGGGGTGTTGGTGACCGCGATCCCCCGTTGGGTCGCTTCGGGGATGTCGATGTTGTTGTATCCCACCGCGTAATTGGCGACGATCTTCAAATCCGGCCCGGCATCGAAAAGGATCGCATCGATCCGATCGGTCAGCATGGGCAGAAGTCCGTCACGATCGCGGACGGCGTTCAACAGTTCTTCGCGGGTCAAGCTTCGGTCGTCGGGATTCACTTCGACGGCAAATCCGGCCTCGTCCAATAGATCGAGGCCCGGTTGGGGGATACGGCGGGTGACGTAAATACGTTGGCTCACGGGTTAGACTCCTGAGTAAGTAGCGTTCGATTCGAGTGTCTCTCGAAAGTTCTCGGGTAGGGTGCACACCGTATTCTCTGGTGTTCGGGCCCCCAATGGCTGGGCGCTCGGCGTTTTCCAACCGGAAATAACGTCTGGGAGACACACTCAAACTCCAGGCGAGTGTACCTCGCTCGCCCGATCCATCAAGCGGAATAACTCCACCGGACTACCGGATTGAGATCGACCGGCACTTGGCGCTGACTTTGGCGTACAGGCATGTCGTGGACAGATCGTAGAACCATCCCTCTTCCCATTGAGCGAGTTCGCCGCGCCGGAGCATCGGGAGAACAGAGGTCCCCGACAGAACTTCTTTGGGACTCTCCGGCAATTCGACACGCACCGCGAAAGGCGCACCGCTGCTCGAAAGCGAAAGCGTCATCTGCTCCTCGTCCGTCGCGGTCTCGACCGTAACGAGTTTCTTTCCGTTGTGGTGAAATCCTTCTGCACGCCCCTCGGAATCGGGCAAGACCCAGAGCGTCACCAGACCGCGCGCAAACTCCGGACATTCGGCGAGAGGTCCCAAACCTTCAGCCACAATCGGATCCAGGTTCGCAGTTCCACGGCCACCCCCGGCCTCCAGACCGGGAAGCGCGAGTGGAACAATCGAGCCCTCGCGCACAAAGACAGGGATGCGCTCCAGCGGCGTATCGAGTTGATGAACCGCCCCACCTTCGACTCGGTCGGCAATCGCCCACAGCGGACGCCAAACACCCGGGGGTAGATAAACATCCCGCACCGGTGCCGAGGCGGTAAGAACCGGGGCCACCAGAAAAGCGCTCCCCAGTAGGAATTCCTCCCATCGGTCGCCCACACCTGGGTCTTCGGTTCCGAGCATCAACGGTGGCGCGAGCAACGGCTGCCCCGACTCCGCCGCGGCACTCGCCGAAGCGTGAAGATACGGTATCAACGCTCGCCGCGTTCCAACCCAAGCCCGAAAACTCCGGCGCAAGACCGGATCGCGTTCGATGGAGGCGGTCGCCAAACTCGACCCCGGATCCGTCTCCAGGTTGACCGCGCAAAGCGGCAGGAACGCGCCCAACTGCAACGCGCGCACCGCGAACTCACGCGCCGTCGGTCCCGCCTCCGGGGCTCCGATGGCCACGCCGGACAGCGGAGCGCCCAAGAAGGCCGAGCGTTGCGTGGCGATCAGAGAGGCCCGCATAGCCTCAAAAGTACGAATGGGTTCACGGGGAAGGATGGCCGCGTGCGCCCCCGTGCCGGTATAGGTCTCGCAACCGAGCAGAAGACGCTTCTCGTCCCGGGGCATGTTCAGAGCGCTCTGAATCGACTTGGCAAAGAGGGTGACGTAATGACGGCCGACATCCCCAACCAGGCGGCCGTCGCTGAGCTCCACATCTGCGGGAATCGTGCCCAGCCCGGCTCCCGGCTCCAGCCAGATACCGCCCAATCCCGCGTCCAGCCAAGGTTTCAGACTCTTGCGAAGCCACTTCGACAGTCCCTCACCGGTAACGTCGAGAAGATCGGTAGTTCCCTCAACCAGGAGCTTCTCCGAAGGAGGCTTCGCACCACTCGGAACGCCCACGGGCCACGACATGACGATGCGGGCTTCGCTCTTGCCAAGCGCGGTCGCAACAGTCTTCAGGCCCTCGGGGCTGGTGATCCGGGGGACGAGGTAGGCCGAGCAGACGGCGTTCTGCCGCCGCAAAAACTCGACATCCTCGCGGAGGTGATCGAGAGCCATGCCCGACGGCATCGTACGTAGCGGGCCGAACGCCCACGGTGGCGCGACCCATGAACGCCCCGCGACCAGACCATAGTTGCGCGCGACCTCGAACAGATCGTCACCGGCAAACAACTCATAGCGGAGAGAAGAGCCCCGCAGGGCAAAGATCAGACGGTTGGATTCGCCCGCCGCAAGGTCCCAACGGCCGACTTCGGGTGCGTCCGCCCAGATACAGTAGTTGCGGCTGGAGGCCAGCAGGGGATACGAAACCGCACCCCCGGCGAGATGGGTAGGCTCGGACGCTGAAAACCGTTCTCCTCGCAGGTCAAAGCGGGGAGCGAGACGCATTCCGGCCATGCCGGGCTCTGGGTGCGTTCGGAACTGGGTATCCAATCCATAAAACCGCTCTCCGGGATGCACATCCAACATATCCCCGACCTCCAGGATCCCAGTGGAGGGTTCGAGTGCGACTTCGACGCGCAGAGAGTTGTGCTGGGTGGCTCCGAGGCGCACGGTGGCGCTTCGTCCAGTTTCGGTCGTTTCGCAGCTGAGGATCATCTTCCCCCGGAGTTCCCTTTTCGATTCGACACGCGTCAGCTGGTGGGTCCCCGTAGCGGTGCGGTACCAAAACGACGAAGCGCCATTCGGGAACTGCACCCCGCCTGTCAGTTCTTGCCCATAGCGTCCGTACAGAGCCAGACGAAGCGGCTCCTTATAGATCCAAAGCACGTATGTGTCCGAGCGCACCTCGATCCAGGCGCTTCCATCTTGACTCGCTGCAGAGAGAGCGACAGCCAAAATCGTCGCGCCGATGGTCCAAACCTTCATCCAAGTTCTCCTCTGTGATCTCTATCGAGGGCTCCCAGGAAGTATTGCCCGGCACACCAAATCCCGTGTTCCTGAGTAAAATCAAGCCCCAGGCTTGATTTTGTATCGAAGGGCGCGGGAGAAGATATCCAGTTCTCATCGGCAATCGAGCAGTACTTTGGGGAGATGCTCCACCCCATCGATGCGCGTAGCCTAACAGAAATTCCCGCACCGCTCTCCCCGAACCGGGCGCGACCTTCCCTGACTGTAAACCTCCAAAAACGATTTATTGCATCCGTCCTCGTCCCCAAGGTATCCCGGGTTCTTTGGACGCTGGGTACAATCGACGCTACCGTATTCTCACGCGGCTCGGTGCCAACAGCGCCGTGACATGGTTCAATAATCGGGAGTCAATGATGAAAATGCGAACGGTTTGGATAGGTGCATTCATACTGACGGGGCTTGTCTCTCTCTCGGCAGGGGCCGTGGATCGACCTCCCGGATGGATGAGCGACCTGGAGAAAGCCCTTGAGCGCTGCCGGCAGGAGAAACGTCCTGTCGTGATGCACCTCTTCGACGACCTTTCCTCTCCCAGCCAGGAGATGCACAAGATCCTCGTCTCGCGAAGCGCGGTGAAGAAAGAACTGGTCAACTTCATCGTCGTGGAGATCGATTGGAGCAAACAGGTAGAAGTCGTCAAGAAGCTAGGCTTTTCGGTCGCTCCGACAATCGCGTTTTACGACCCCGAGGGCGCGGAGCTCTTCCGGCACCGGATTCAGAAGAAGACTCCGCCGCACGAGCTCGCGGCGCGCATGCGTATAGCTCGGCAGGAGATGAAGGAATTCGACGACGCGCGGGCCAAACTGAAAGCGAACCCAAGCGACAGGGATGCGCGTCTTCAGGTCGGGTCGGGGTATGTCAACCGGCGGCGGGAACGCGAGGCCGTGGTGGAGTACCGCCGCATCCTGGCCACAGAGAACGGTGCCAAGGGCCCCTCGCCCGATATGGAAGCCATGGCGCTTGCCGGTTGGTC
Organism: uncultured bacterium; assembly: GCA_964436365.1. Taxonomy (GTDB): domain Bacteria; phylum Hinthialibacterota; class Hinthialibacteria; order Hinthialibacterales; genus CAYTDF01. Next base: position 9,106 of record CAYTDF010000013.1, read on the forward strand.
GCAGGCGCTCCTTTCGCTCGGCATGCGCAAGATGACCGATCACGAGTGGGAGGAAGGCATCGCCGTGCTGGAGGAACTCATCCAGGAGTTTCCGCTACGCGAAGAGATACGACAGGCGCATTACTACCTCGCCAAGGGGTATCACAAGACCGCGAGAAACAAGGAAGCCATCGAGCTCTTGAAAGAGCTGGCCAAAAAGAAGGATCATTGGGGTGAGTTGGCCACGAAAGCGCTCGAGGGACGGTGATGCCTGAACCAAGTGAATACCGATCGATACAGTCGGACTGCTGTCATTACATCGGTGACCGCCCCTGCCGTCCTCATAAGGAGGAGGGAATAACCTGCGAGACCTGCTCCTCGTACGAACCGGTCGAGACCCGGATACTGATCGTCAAACTGGGCGCGTTGGGCGACGTGGTGAGAACCACATCCCTGGTGGCCTCTTTCGAGGCGGCTTACCCGGGCGCTCATCTCACGTGGTTGACCGGACCCGAATCCCGCGAGTACCTAGAGGCGCTACCCTCCATCGACCGTGTCCTGCCGCTCGATGCCGGTTCCCTCGAGATCCTGCATGCGGAACGCTTCGACGTCTTGGCCTGTCTGGAACTCTCGGATGAAGCCACCGCGCTAGCGGTGAACATCGACGCCGAGAAGCGGCTGGGGTTTGGCCGGGACAAACGCGGTGTGGTCTTCGCCTTCGATCCCCGGGGTGAACGGATCTTGGCCATGAGCCACTGGGATGACTTGAAGCGGGCCAACCGAGAGACCTATCAAGCGTTGATGGAGGAGGTACTGGGGCTGCCTCACGAAAACCACCCCATTCCCGACCCGACAGACCACGACGTGGTAAGCGACGTCGAAGCACGGCTGGGCGCGTTTTTCGAGGCGGCGCGGCGGCCTCTCGTCGGCCTCAACCTGGGCGGAGGCGGACGATGGCAGAAGAAGGTTTGGACGGTCGAGGGCTTCGCGGCTTTATCGGAGCGGGTTCTTCAGGATATCGAGGGGACGCCGTTCTTGCTCTACGGGTCCGAAGACAGGGCTCGGGCGGAGGACATACTCGGCCGCACGGGGTATCCCGCCGCCGATGAGCAACTCGTTCGCTATCAACCGGGCCATCCGTTCGATTCCGGGGGCGGGTACAGTGTAAGGGAGTTCGCCGCATTGATCTCTCGATGCGACGTTCTGGTCACCGCGGACAGTCTGGGCTTGCATCTTTCGCTTGCGGTGGGCACGCCGGTCGTTTGCCTCGTGGGGCCAACCTCGGCGGCGGAACTGGAGTTGTACGGTTTGGGGCGGATACTGCAGGGCGAGGTCGACTGTTTGGGCTGCTACCGGACGGCCTGCGACCTGGAGACAGACTGTATGAACACAATCTCCGTCGATCGTGTCTTCGCGGCGATCCAAGAGGAGTTGGGACAATGAATGTAATGCAAATGGATTCCGCGCAGAGTTGGCGAAACGCGCAGCGCGTCGAGTTCATCAAGGGATTCTATCAGACCGGAAGACTGCTGGACGGGCTTTTCGACCTGTTCGACCGCACCCAGCATCTCTCTCATGGGCGGGTCAATCGCCTACTGGAGAAGAACCTGCGTACGCTTAAGGATGTGTCGCATGTACTCTACCGCGTCGCGGACGAGGAGGGTGTCGACCGCAGGTTCCAGCGGTACTTCGACAAACTGCTCGGCGAGTTGTGGCACGAGTTGGGCAAACTGCGCGACAACGCACGGCTGATCGAGAGTTACTCCGAAGGGGAAGCCGAGATCACCAGCCGCCACGTACGGGGGTTGAAGCAGATCGACCGGCAGATCATCGCCGAGGCCAGGAGGGATCTCCCACGCCAGGTACGCCGGGCGCGACGTTTCTATGGGAAGTTGGTCCCGTTGTTCGAGTCGATCTTGCCGCAGTATCACGACAACTTCGTCATTCTGCGCACCCTCTTTGTGATGCGTCATTTCTTCAACGAGTTGATCGAGGGAGATTGTCTCGCGCACTTCTTTCGCATCATCTTTCGCGGACGAGTCTTAGAGGGCTACCGAGTGACCGCGGAAGCGTTTCTGGGTACGATGCACTACGCGGAGGCCGCCGAAACAGCGCAAACCGGGATCGCGTGGAGCGAGACAGCGCGTCATCAAGTTTCGCTTCTCACCCGGCTCCGCGCCATCGCTGTCGAAGCCGAACGAAAGCGCCTCGAAACGCCCCCTCCCTTCGCCAACCTCGCCGGGTAAAGAAAGACTTAGGCTGGAATACAACGATTTATGTAACACTTTCCCCATTGGTTGAGCAGAACTTACTTCACTTTGTCACAATTCTACATGAAAATACATATTCTCATTTGCAGATATGCGCGAGCAACCGGTTTGGGTGAATGGATTTGTCTCTATCGGAGTAACGACTGTGCGGCTGCAACCTCAAATCAACCTGTTTCTGTTTCACACAGGCTAGCGATGTTGCGGGATATCTCCTGCACACACGCATCATAGTCACCGTTTGTGACGGAATGCCTTGGGACAACAAGCGCCGACACCGCGCTCAAATAGATGAAGGTATGATCGTCGTTGGATTCGAGCCTCTCGATCGCCAGCCACTTGATTCTGTTGTCCGAATGTTCGGTACGATGAACGAGTCCGTCCTCCTCCACACACAAGCTGTGCTTGCCTACAAGCGAACGGTTCTCTCCTTTACGGTACAACCTACGCATGCGAGAGCTCGTCAAGTGCCGGAATAAGCGTGGATAATAGAACGGCCACGCCAAGGCGATGAGCAATAGAATTACACACCACATGATTCCCTGGGCAACGGCTAAAGCGCCCGCAACGGCACACAAGACGGATGGTACGATTGTCAACCATCGTACCATCCGCTTTATGTCCGGTGATTCTTGGCAGTGATGATCGTTCAGACTAACCAAGTCGTCCACGCTGACCGAGAATTCAATCTTGTTCATGGGTATCACCTCCATCGTCGCCTGGCCTCCCTGTCCCAACAACGTAGTGGAACTTATCTCTAGTTAGCCGGGATTTCCCATTTGGGTCCTTGAATCTCCTCCAGAAGGGCCGATCTCGATCTATGAGCAGTGTACTCGGCCTCTCCCAAAGGTGCAATCGACTTCGGAATCGTTTTTCCGTCCTCATGGGTGAGTCAAAAAAGATTCCACCTCGCGCTGGAGCGCATGGATGATAGACAACCTGGAGATCCGGATAGAAAATAGAGCCCCGAAAAGGGTGCGTATTTTGTCATGACCAAAAGGAAAAAAGACTGCGCAAGAATACGGCCCCTCACGCGCCTACCGCTCCAGTACCTGCTCCACAAGTTCGCTGGGGCGTAAGAGAAGTGTAGATAGTTTATTCTTGGGTGCGTTCTGTTTGAGAGACATCGTCACCGCGATCCCACCGTCACCGGTCTGCGCCCAACTCTGTCCCCCGAGTCGCGGAGCGTCCCAAACCGCATCCGGATCGCGATCCAACTCCAGCAGCGAACCGACGATCTCTCCCGGCGGCGCGCACCACCCGTCGATCGCCTTTCGACCGTCGCGCGTGTTGCGATAGGTCACGAATACCTGGCCGTCGGCGAGCAGTCCGGCCACGGGGCCGTCGCCCATCATATTGGTGGGCAGGGGCAGCGACCAGCTCGCACCTTGATCGACAGACTCCAGAACCAGAATCGCGCTTCCCTGTTTCGAGTCGTTGCCCACAAAACAGACCCAGCGGCCATCGGGCAAGAGAACCAGACTCGTTTCGCGAACGTTATACCGGGAGTCGGAAAATACGAGTTCTTGCGTACTCCAGGTCACACCGGAATCACTCGACCGGTGAAGATACAGGGCCATCTTCCGAGTGGCCGGATCGGGCCGCCGGACAAAGAGAAGAAACTCACCGTCGGGCGTCTCGTGAATCCGATCCGCGAGCCAACCGTAGACGCGGGTTTCGACCGCGCCGCTCCACAGTTCGCCCTTATCGATACTGAACCAAACGTTGATGGGGTGCGGAGGATCCTTCTCGGCTCCCTGTTGCCAATCGCAGGCGACCACCAAAAAACCGTCTTTGATCTTCGTGACCCGGGGCGTGCCAAAAACGTCACCGGCCTCGACCCGCGAAGTCCGCGCCAAAACGTGCGGGACCGTCCACACCTGCCCCCCGTCACGGCTCGACCGCAGCACCAGTTCGGCGCCATCCGCGCGGGCCTGATCCGCCGAACGGTACACGACGAGCAAAGCGCCGTCCGCCCGCGTCACGAGATCGGGGGCAGACTCGTATCGTTCGGGAGAATTCGAGACGCGATGATGATGCGTACGGAACTCCGCATAACTACGTGTAGGATGGAGCGGAAGCGAGTGTCGACTGGAGAGATCGAGCGCCGGGAGGCCGTGCTGTAAATCCAGATCGTCCCACAGGAGCGACAGAATCAACATGCCCGCGTAAAGCGGACTACCGCCATCGGCCACCGAGGCGGCAAGCCGGGTCCGGCAAACCTCGGCCTTCTCGGTCTGCCCCAGCCGGGCGTAGGCTGCACCCGCCCAGTAATCCCAACCGGCGTAAAAATCGTGCCCCGCCCATTTCATCAATCCCGCCGCCGCACTGGATTCCTTCGCACCCCGCTCGATGGCCTTCTCGATCGTCTCCAAAGCGGTTGCCATACAGGGTCTCAACGGCTCCGGAACATCTCCATCGAGCGCCGTAACCAAGAGGTGCAGTTGGGTGAAGGCCCAGGGATAAGCCGAGCCCACCCCCGTAACGAGCTTCCCCCCCAGCATCGTCGCGGCCGCGAAGCAGCCGTCCGTCTCATCCCAAAACAAACGCAATCCGTACTCCAAGGAACGCTGCAGATACACTATGCGCGACAGCAAGGCGGGGTCTTGGGTCAGCCGTCGCGCGGCGTTGAGACCGCGCCAAACCTCTATATTATGAAATAAGAAGGCAAGCGGCCAACCGGGTTCATTGCTGGTGAGGCCGTGTCCCGGCACGTAACTCTCTTCGATCACCCCAACAAAATTCATCACCCGCCCGTGCGTGATCCACTCTCCGCCGTGGGCACGTTCCATCAGCGCGTGGAGCAGGAAAAGTTCCATCCCCGCGTAGGCCGCTGACGACTCAGCGCTCTTCTGCGAAACCGGTTGCCCGTTAAGCACCAGAAAGTCGGTCAGCGCGCTGTTCGTCTCGCGGTGATCGTCGCACCACTTCAGCCACTTCTCCACGGACTCGATATACCGAGGCTCGTCGAGCAGCGTCCCGGCCTCGATCAGACTCCACGCCACCGTATGCCCGAAGTAGGGAACGATCTTCTCGCGCTGGTGACCGATAGGGTACGCGCCGTCCTCACGCTGCCCTGCGAGAATCGTATCCGCGGCGCTTCGCACTTGCGAAAGGGTCTCCGCTGACGGTACCGCCAGTGCAATCGCCATGACAAAACAGGTTGAAACCATCACCGATCAATATCCTTTAGGGCATCTCACTCGCAGTACGGAACACGATGCAGGGGTCGACAGGGTAACGCCCGGCCCGCTCGCCATAGAGTGAGAGGCCACCGGTCAGCGGGGTCCCGTGCGGAACGGTCAGTTCCAACCGCACGTTACCCGTAGAGGGTATCCCTGCGATCACCTCCGCCAGTTGGGCTTCCGGGACCTCGATTCGAGTCAGGTACCCATACGAGCTGGGATGCTCGTTGGTGAGGTTCGAAAGAAACCCGCGCACATCGGCCGGATCGTCGGGCAAAACGACAGAATCGATCGTCACCCCGTTCAGCCGGACAGTCACGCTCCCGGGCCAGCGGCTCTCGGTCTCGGTTTGCGGATAGTCGCCCGGCTTGCTCCTTTGCGGCCAGTCGACTTTGGCGCGTCCGGCACGGGTCCCCATCTCGGCTTCGAAACGGATCGATTCGATCCCCGCCTCGAGCACTTCACGCGCGACTGGCAGGTCGTAAACGAGGGTCGTCGCCCCCGGTTTCGAAATCTTCCAGCCTTCCAGCGTGTTCTCGAGTTCCGGCGAGCTGGCGTCCGCGTCCAAACGATCGCAGGGCCGCCAACGGCGCACGTAGGTCTTGGCGCAGGGCTTCTCTTCGCGTGGGGCCTGCTCTCCAAAACTCTGGAGGGTGGCGAATCCCCGAGCGATCGTATCCCCGCGTTTGCCTTCACACCAAAGCCCGATCACGCCCGCAACCGGCTCCTCCGGCAACGTCAGGCGCAAGTTCCCCAGATCGTACACACCGGGATACGGCGTCGTGCCCCGCACGCTTTTCAGATCGATCTCGACGCGCTCGCCACGCACAGTCCGTCCCTCGAATCGCCCGTACACGCGGACAGTTTCCTGCGCGAAACCCTCGGCGGGATCGGCATCGAACCGGGAAAGCCAGACCGGAATCTCCAGCGTCGTTCCCGGCTCGCACGCGTGCAGGGGATCGATCTCCGCACCCAAGAAGTTCACGCCCAGGATGTCGGCAACGGCGAACGGCGTCTGCTCGTCCGGCAGAGGAACGAACTCGTCGTAGCCGAAGACCTTGGACGAGCGGTCGTAGTTCATCAACCCGTTGTGTTCCCATTCGATGTCTTGCAGTTCGGTATAGAGAAACCCGCAGATCTTCTCGTGCCGCCGTTGGAACTGTGTCAGGTAATGCAGGCACCACGAAATATCGCGGTCGCCGCTACCGGCGCTGACTCCGCCGTACTCGCTATTCAGCATCGGTTCGGTGCCTTGCTTGTTGCCGCCGATATAGTTGAACTCCGAACCCGCGAAGGTCTTCTCCACAACCTCGGCGACATGCTTCTTCGCGCGGGCGGGATCGAAGATGTAAAAATGCCAACTGTTAATATCGGTCTCGACGTGATCGTAGCGGCAGGGGGAGTTGTCTTCGATCAGCCGGGTGGGGTCGACCTGTTTGGCGCGGTGATAGAAGTCGCGCAGCCATTCCTGGCTTTCGGGCGTATCGTGCTTCTCGAGGCCCCAAGTCTCGTTGACCAGCACCCATGAGAAGATCGAGGGATGGCTCATATCCCGCTCGATCGTCGCGTCGTACAGCGACTCCAGGTTGCGTTGGGAGGCTTCCGACCATTTCCAAAAACTCGGCAGATCGCATTGCAGGAGCACCCCGAGCCGGTCGGCCCAATAGAGAAAGCGCGGCTCTTCGATCTTGATATGCAAACGCAGGTAGTTCATGCCGAAGGTCTTGGTCTGTTCCAGGTCATAGCGAATCGCCTCGTCATCGGGCCAGCTGTAGACGCCACCGGGATGAAAACTCTGGTCCAACGCACCGCGAAGGTAAATCGGTTTCCGGTTCAAGAAGATATATTCGTACGTTTCACCGTCACGCAACGGCGCGGCCGAGACCTCACGAATACCGAAATAGGTCACCACACTGTCGAGAGTCTCCCCGTCGCGCAGCAGCCGTGCTCGCACAAAGTAAAGCGTGGGCGTCTCCGGCGTCCATAACTGCGGTTCGGCGATGGAAATCGACACATCCAGCGCCGCCCCATCGTTCAACACAAATCGTTCCGCACCATCGATCGAAGGCCCAGAGCAAGCGTCCGCGCACCCCTCGGGATCGGTCGCCGGTTCGAGAAGCAGCACGTCGCCGGTTCGAGCGCCGATAAGTTTGAACTTCAGTCGCGCCTGCGCGCATCCCTCATCGGGTTCTTTCGGCAGAGCCGTGGCGATATGCGCGTTACGGATGTAGGCCGCGCCTCGCGCTTCCAGGTAGACCGTCTGCCAGATGCCGCTCGTGCGAGTGTACCAATTGACTTGCTTGCCGACGAGCTGGGTATGTTCGGTGCGGTCCACGACACGAACCGTCAGGGTATGCGTCGTTCCGGCTTCGATATGCGCGGTCAGTTCGGCTTCAAACGGTGTATAGCCCCCCACGTTGTAGGCCACCTGCTTGCCGTCGAGCCAAACCGTGCTCTCCCAGTCGACCGCGCCGAAAACCGCGAAAACTCGGCTCCCGGACCAGTTGGGGGGGATCGTAATCTCACGCCGGTACCAGGCGGTGCCCATATAGTCTGGGCGGTTTACGCCGGAAAGCGGGCTCTCCCACGGAAAGGGCACGGTGATTTGGTCGGTGAAGGCAGGGCATCCCGGTTTGTACCAGTCTTGGTCTAGGCCGATCTCATCGGGATCGAAGACGAACGCCCATGGGCCGTTCAGGTTCACCCAAGCGTCGCGGCGCAGGTCTGGCCGGGGGTGTTCGGGCCGCGGAACGCCCGCGTCCGCCTTCATGGCGCTCCACGCGGTCACGGCGCACGCCGCGCCCATCACCAATACCGAGTTCGTTCCGTTCATCGTCGTCTCCTCCAGGCTGCTCATGAGTGTTGTCGCTTCGATCGTGTCACGGGAGTATACACACCGTTCGAGGACTCCATCGACGGCACGGCGGGCAAAACGCCGGGAGTGATTAACCCCACCTACACGATCCCGAACAGTTCCCGTTTCCTGTCCAAATAGTACAGATAATCCGCGAACGAGATATCGGGAGGGACTCGATGGTCGACGCAGGGCACGAAAAAACCGTCCTCAATTAGGGGGCGGATTCTTTCGAGATGGGCGTCGATGGCCGCCTTCCCCTGCGACAGCGCCACCTTATCCACCGCCCCGCAGATACGTACATCGCGGCCGAACTTGTTGCGGATCCAAGACGGGTCCGACCCGGCGTGGATTTCCACGGGGAACATCACATTCACTCCGGCTTCCAGCCACGGTTCGACGAGTTCGTGAATCAGTCCGTCGCAATCGACAAAGACAGTTTCGCATCCATGGCGGCGAAGCACCTCGGTGATACGTTTGTAACGCGGAACCATGAACTGCCTAAAATGTTTCGGCGAGATCATGGGGCCGTTCTTGAAGGCCATATCTTCCCAGAGCATACAGAAATCGAACTCCACCGTGGGGCAGACCTTTTCGAGCGTGCTGACAGAGATGTCCGTCAGGATCTCCATGGCGTCTTCGACAATCCAAGGATCGTCATAGAGCATCATCGCCGCCCCTTCGAAGCCCATCCAGTTGCGGATCCAACCGTACAGACTGCCCCCGAAAACGCCGAGCGGTGTGTCACGCTCGTTCCAAACTTTCGCGCGCGCGTCCCAATCCTCGGGGACTCGGCCGGGCGCGTCGGGATCCAAACGTTTCTTGAACTCTTTCCAGCTCGCGCGGTCTTTGACGAAGAACTCCAGATAGTGCGGAATCGTCGACGAGCCATCGGTAAAGACCTCGCACAGGGCCCCGTTCCCATCGCGAATGATCTTACGATCGCCCCGCTCTTCGATGACCTCCTCGTCGAAGGGAGGGACCATATCCAGTTTCAGCCCGGCCATCTCCCAACCTTCGATCCCCAGGTAGATCTCCAGATCGCGGCTATAGGGATCGTCGAACCGTTCGGGGAGCCCCTCCTTATGCCAACGTACGACCGTCTCTTCCCAATAGCCAAACTCGATGTCGGGAATCCTGTCGGCCCGTCCCTCGCGAAAAACCTTGCGCCAACGTTCCCGTTCGGTCAGGTTGCCGCGTTTTCACTGGGGCCGATGCTAGGAATATCCGCCCCACTCGACGTCTGTAGCGTTCCATCCATCAAATCCCGAATTTCGTCTGCATCCATGTTTTTCCATCCAGTCACAAAAATACGGCCCGACGGCGTGGTTCCTCGCTCCGGTCTCATGGACGTTCAGGTAGGAATCCCATGCGGAACGTCCCGTTGGCAGCCGTTTTCAACACATTCTTGGAGAATACAGAAGAAAGGGGGGCACCGTCTACCAATGGCCGGCAAGCAAAGCACGCAAAAAACGGAAACCTACACACAGCCCGGGAAGTCAGGTACAAATTACAGAGAGTATTTGAGACACGCGTCGAGCGCACACACGGCTCGCGGCTACATAGACCACCCATCCCGGAAAAAACGGGAACCAGAAGAGGAAAACCGATGACACAGAAAACCACCCGAAGACGATTCATGCAGCAGGTCGCGGCGGGCGCGTCGTTAGCGCTCGGCGGATGCGCTTCAACATCACGGACAAGCATGGGTTCGGCGACCGACCGCGTACAACTGGGAGATTGCGGAGTCACGGTGCCGAAACTAGCCATGGGGACGGGTACCCGGGGCTGGGAGAAGGTTTCGGACCAGACCAAACTCGGCAAAGAGAAATTCAGCCGCCTGATGGAACACGGCGTGGATCGGGGTGCCGCTTTCATCGACGCCGCGGACCTCTACGGTAGCCACGAGTATGTCCGGTACGCCCTCAAGAACATTCCGCGCGACAAGGTCACCCTGCTCAGTAAGATATGGTTCGGTCAAGCGCCAAAGATGACGCCTACCACCACCGCGAAACCCGAGGTCGAACGTTTCTGCAAGGAACTGGGTGTGGACACGATCGACATCGTGCTGATCCATTGCACGCAAGACGACAACTGGCCCGAGCAGCTCAAGCGCATGCGCGACGAACTTTCAGAACTCAAGCAGCGCGGCCTGGTTCGAGCCGTGGGATGCTCCTGCCACACGCAGAAAGCTCTCGAACGAGCCGCCAAGCACCCCTGGACGGATGTGGTCTTGGGCCGGATCAACTACGACCACCAAAGAATGGACCAGGATGCGACAACCGACCAGGTCGCCCAGACCCTGCAACTGGCCCGGGCGAACGGTAAGGGTGTTCTCGGGATGAAAATCTACGGGTGTGGAAACCTTCTGGAGCCCGAGCAGCGCCGCCGCTCGTTGGAGTACGTGGTCGGAAACAACCTGGTGGATGCCATGACCATCGGCTACACCGAGCCTCTCCACATCGACGACACCATCGAGAATGTCAACGCGGTCCTAAGGGCGCGCGCGTAAGCCACGCCGTGGGTTCCAGATGACCGTCCACCCGGACGGGACTGTGCAGGTACATGACTGTGGAGAAGAGTACCGACCAGCCGAAGATTCTCTTTGTCCTTCCTCAGATTCCCTATCCGCCGGAGAGCGGCGGGCGGATTGTCACCTGGAACACCCTCCGCCGGTTCGCGGACGATTTCGACTGCTGGGTCGCCTGTCTCTATCACCACCGTTCGGAACTCGAAGGCCTGTTCGAGGTTCGAAAGCGTGTGCGCGAGGTGATGGCCTTCCCTGCGGGCTCGCGCGTATCCCCGTGGCGGATGCTCCGCAGTGTCGTCCGCCGCCGGCCGTACAAAGCCGTTCGATTTTGGAACCCGCGGATGGCGGAGTACATCCAGCAGCTGATCGAGCGCGAAGAGATCGACATCGTTCACGCGCAGAACTTCTATGCCGCGCAGTATCTCACCGGCCAGGAGCCGTGCCTCCGCGTTCACTACAAGGAGAACATCGAGGGAATGGTGATGGCCCGGTTTGCGCGTCAGGCCTCCCCGCCCCTGTCGTGGATCTTGCCGTTCGAGGCTTGGCGCACGCTCTCCTTCGAACAGAGGCTCCTGCGCCGCTACCATCGCGTGCTCAGCATCTCCACAAACGAGACCGAGTTTCTACGGATGAACCTCCGCAAGCGCCAATCCGCACCGGAGATCGCGCATCTCCGGCCGGGGTTTGACATCGCGGCCCATCCGCTTCTGCCGGAACCGGCCGACGATCCACCCAGTTTGATCTTTCCCGGAACGTTCTCCTACCCGCCCAATGACGGCGCGGCGCGTTGGTTCTTGGATGATGTCTGGTCGCGGATTTGGACCAAGGCGCCGGGCACGCGGGTACGGTTTGTCGGGAATGCACCCGGGCCGTGGTTGCGGGAATACGATGGCAAGGAGGGCGTGACGGTGACCGGCCGCGTACCCGACATGCGTCCGTACTACGAGAAGGCCGGGATCGTCATCATCCCGCTGCAAGTCGGCGGTGGGGTAAAGCTCAAACTTCTCGAAGCCATGGCCTTCGGCCGTCCGGTGATCGCGACCTCGGTCGGCATTGAGGGGCTCGGCGTGACGCCTGGCCGGGAGGTGGAGATCGTGGATGACCCCGCCGGTTTCGCCGAGAGAACTTTAGAGCTTCTCCGCGATCCTGAGCGACGGAAAAGGCAGGCCAAGTGCGCGCGCCGTTATGTCGAACAGAATCACGACTGGGATGCAATCGTATCCAAGCAAAAACGCAACTACCTCACTTGGCTACAAGGAGTACGCGAGGACGACACAGTATGGGGGGGGGGGGGGGGGGGGGGGGGGGGGGGGGGGGGGGGGGGGGGGGGGG
>CAYTDF010000014.1:0-7984 GCA_964436365.1 uncultured bacterium
CAACCAGAGGTTGGGAGCCGCTTCAAATTCAACTAACTATGGCACATACTCGTTACAGGCGGCTTCGTACTATAAATCACCCCGGGGACGGGGGCCATGCATCGATTCAGATCTGGACTTCACGGACAAATATCTTGGTCACGAGGCGGCATGGAGACAAGTGAAACATTTGTTCGTCGGAGCCAACCAGATCGCTGCGGCATTGATCATGAGCGAGGCTGCCAGTCCTGAACTCCTGCTGGAGCTCATTGCCACAGGTGAGTCTCAACCGCTGGATTGGGAACTGTCTGCGCGTACTCGGAATCCACGAGATACTCTGACGTGGAAAGACGATTTTGTCTGCATCTCGAGTTATATCATCGCTGAGAAGCTCAAACGCGCGGGCGGCACCACCCTCAGCCTGCAGATCGCCGACGACGCACCACAAAAAGAGCTGGCGCTTGAGGTCAAGGCCCTGGTGGGCAAGATACTCGACCCAAGAACGACGAACGAGGTCTATGGGAACCTGCTTAAGAAAATGGTCCCCGCCAACTAGTGCTTATTAGTGTACGTGTTCATAAGTGAACCGGAGGAGAGATGCGAAAAGCCCATGTAGTGTTCTTCTGTTGCTTGCTGTTCCTATCTGCCGTGGGGCAGGCCGAGCCGTCCGGTGATGCCGCCAGCATGATCTTGAGTGGCACAAGCACCTGGCAAGGCTCCGATGATTCGCAAGCCAGTGGAAGCGTCGTGGTGCGTGGCACGGGTACGAATGCCGTCTACACCGTCTGGGGCTCGGGCGCAGGGATCGAGAGCCAACGCGACGACGGATTCTTCGCTTTTTGCGAACGTTCCGGCAACTGGAGCATTCAGGCCCGTCTACGCTGGGTCACGCCCCTGACCGAAGAATGGGCGCTCGCGGGCCTGATGATCCGCGACCGGGCTCAATCCAGCGCCTCCGCAAACGCTTTCGGCGGAATCCGAGGCAAACTGAGAGGCGATCTGCTGCTCGCGCAGTCACGAACGAAGGCCGGTGACGAAACCCTGCGCTGGCGCGGTTACATCAGCGACAACAAGGGCAAGAGCGTGACCGCCGGGGAGCGGGATGGCGTCTATCTCCGGCTCTCGCGCTATGCCTCCTGCGTTCTCGGCGGCCGGGGCGATCTCTGCGTCTACGAATACTCACTCGACGGTCTGGACTGGAAGGAATATAGCAAGCAGGTGGTGAAGATGCGGGATCCGTACGCCTTGGGGATCGCCCTCATCAGCCACACCAGCGGCACAGCGCCGGTGGAATGCGAGGCCGCCCAGGTGCAGATTCTCTCCGCCACCCCGCCCCCGGAGCTGCCGGATTGGATTAAGGAATTCCCGTTTACTCAAGAGACCCCCGGCACGGGACAATGAGCGCTTGATGGATAGGACGGCGATTTCAACCCCCTCCCGGAAAGAAACTGCCTTTGCTTCGCAATCGTCCCCCGGACGACCGGCAGCCCCCAATCTTCGGGGGAGGAGGTTTTGGCTTCGCCAAAAGGAAGAAACCCCCGAGAACCAGCCATGAACTCAACAGCGATACGGACTCAAACCGGTGGCGGACATTTCTCTCTCTCCCTTATCGTAGGCTTCTTCATAGCCAGCCTCGGGGCGGCAGACGTAGCGCCGATTCTCAACCTGACCGATTCGCATTATCTGCGCGGCGATTCGATACTTATCACCAAGGCCAAGGACTGCCAACTCTATCTCTCCACCGCCAACCTGCTGGATCGGTCCGAACGGCTGCTCTTCGCACGCTCTGTGCTCGAGGGCAGCGCCAGTGGAGATGTGAAGAACCTGGCCCGGCACGATGTACAGACGCTGCAACAATACCTCTCCTCCGAACGGCATCTTTATACGTCTGCCAAGAAGTTCGTCCCCGCCGGTTGGGAATGGTTCTTCGCGGTGCAGGTTCTCTTGGGCTCGCAGGATTGCGGCACGCTCCACGACGCCCTCGACGACATCGAAGCCATTCCTAAAGAGAACCTGAACGCGATCGCCCTCGTCCTCAACCCGGTGAACGTCTTTCGGATCTACAACTCGAAGAGGATCGATCCCACCCACGAGCTTCTCCGCCGGGCCTCACTCCTCTGTGCGCGATTGCTGATTCTGCAAGGGGAGAACGATGTGGGTGTGCCGATTTTCGCGGACGCCATCGGCCGGGGTTGGCCCGACGCCGGACCGTATTATCTGGAGACGGTTCGGATGGCCCACGGCGAGACCATAGCCTATGTAGTGAGCAAGTATCTCCAAGCCGTTCAACAGCCCGACGAGATTCTCGCCCCCTTCTTTCGTAATGCCACGAATCTGAAACAGAAACGAGATTCCGCACCCGCAATGGAGGTTCTATATCCGTTCTGTTTCGAGTGGACTGGTGATCCTCTCTTCCGCCAGATCGCGGAGGTTGCCTGTCTGGCTGGCGACGGTGACTCGGACCGGGCCATCGACCTGCTACTGGAGATCGACCCCAGCCTGCGGCCGGACGACGAAGGGGAGTTCGCGTCCTGGGAATCAGGTGGAAGCCCCGAACTGCGGAACACCCCCCTGTACATGGCGATTCTGCTATGTGGGCGAGAGGCAATGCCGAATGATATTGAAACGTATCTCAAACTGTTTCTGGATCGGAACACGGAGCGGCCGGGCCTGGTGCGCGAGCAGATTCGCCACAGCCTCTACGCGTTCGAACGCATAAAGGGTGGAGGCAAAACGATACTTACCCTCACCGATTTCATGATCGAAAGCGGTTTCGCTACTGACGAACGTCTTCCGGATATCCAGACCTTCGGCCGCACGAGTTGGAAGGACCATCTCTACAGCATGAAATACAGCGGATACTTGCTGGAGGGGAACTACGAAGAGGTCAAGAAGATCACGGCCATGTTGACCGAATCTTATTCATTCGACTCTCTATCCCAGAACAACGCCATGAATATTCTGGGCTTCATCCTTCTGGAGGATGAGGGGACGCGTGAGGAGGGAGAGCGGGTTCTGCACCGCCTGGCAACGGAATCCGCGTTCGAGCATCTCCGCGGAATGGCCCTGGGGCATCTTATGAATCAAAGGACGTCCAACTGGCAACCTGCCGACGATCTGCTACCCCTCGTACGGAGTATGCGGGCTGACATCGTGACCGAATCGATGCGCGCCCGGCTGGATGCAACCGAAGAGTCTATCCAACTCTCCACCATCGAAGAGTATCTCCGGAAAGGTCGGGAAACATCTCAGAACCAACGGTAGGGTGTGGAAAGAGAGGCTCTACTTCTCTTTGCGTGGCTGGAGATGTTTGCCCAGCCAGGCCGCGATCTGTTTCCGGATCGCAAGGCTCGAATCGAGGATCGCGGTCCCGTGGCCCGCTTGCTCCAGAAAGTAGAATTCAGCCAGAGGATTGATCCTTCGAGCGGGTCTGTAGGATTGAACGCTCTCGTAACTGTAGTGGTCCTCATGACTGGCGCAGAGGTAGAGAGGCAGCTCGCCCATTGTGGCGACGTTGCTTTCCTGGCACTCCACACCGCGATAGACGGCACCGGGTGAGAGCAGAACCACCGCCCGGATCCGCAGACCCTCCAGTTCCGCTGTCGATTGGACTCTTCGAACGGCCTGTGCCGCCAAGTTTGCGCCCATGCTCGCGCCGACCAGGGCGATCCGGCCAACGTCGGCCTCCTTGCGGGCCGCCGCGAAGAGGATCGCCGCCTCGACATCGTTCACCATCGCCCGATAGTCGATACCCGGTGTGAACCGCTTGGCGTCCAGGGTGCGAATGCCCTGCCGGGTGCTGCCGCCATGGCCGCGAAGATCGAACGCCAAGACACAGACATTCTGTGCGGCCAAAGTGCGGAGGAACGTCTCGAAGGAGCGCTGGGTCTGACCGAGTCCATGAACCAGAATCACCACCGGCCACGGACCTCTTCCCGAAGCGGGGCGAATCCAATCGCCGACCAGCGTTACGCGATCCGCGCTCTCAAACTCCACCGGTTCGGGCTCGAGTTTCGACGCGTCCGCTCGGGTCACGGTGGCGGTGTTCTTCTCCGACACTTGTCCGTGACACACCCCGGTCATTCCCATAACGAAAAGGAGCGCGAGCGTTGTGTTGACTATGGTAGGCACTTTTCCAACTCCCGGTCCAAGATTTCCACATCCGAGCGCCATTCCCACGCGATCTGTAACGCCAGCCAAGAGAGATCGTGCGGGCTTTGCCGGACATAGGGCGCTAGTTTTACCGCATCTTTGCGTGTCGTGAGAATGGTGTCCACCCCCAGTTCCCGGGCCTTGGCTTCGATCTTGAGAATATCGACCATGTAATAGCGGTGATGATCGATCCAACGCATCTCTCCCTCAAGCGTAACGCCCAACGTCCGAATCGTCCGGCGGACCCCCTCCGGATTGGCGACCGCGCTGACCAGGAGGGCTTTCCTTTGGGCCAGGTGTGACAACGGCAACGGCTCGAACGGATTCTGGACCATATCCAGGAGCAGGTCCGGTGTGTGGCTGCCCCGCAGGACCTGGCCATCGTAGCCGAGAGCCTGGAGCTGCTTGAGCAGAGCCTCAATCTCCTCGGGAGAGACCACATCGGTTCGGGAGAGCGCGATCAGACGCGCGCACCTGGCGGTCGAGGGAGGTTCACGCAATAGCCCCGACGCCCAAGGGTCGGTGCTGTCCAACACGAGCATATCCAGGTCGCGCTGAATGGCGAGATGCTGAAACCCGTCATCCAACAGGATCGCATCCGCGCCGAGCTCGTTCACCGCATAGCGGGCACCCGCCTCACGATCCGTCGAAACCACCACACAGGTTTGGGTTTCCGGATCGCCTTCAGGGGTCCAACGTCCCGCTTCCAACGCGTGCTCGATCGCTTCGTCGCCCACGGCCTCTGTATTCAGCTCGGCGCAGTGGGTGGATGTGACTTGCTGGGGACCGGTATCTTTTTCGAGACGTCCGTAGCCTCGGCTCACGATCGCGGGTTTGAGGCCACGCGCGCGGATGCGCTCGGCCAAGGCCGCGACCAGCGGTGTCTTTCCCGTGCCGCCCCACGCCAGATTGCCAACAGAAATCACCGGCCGAGGCAGCCTGGTGCTCGGCAGCCAGCCGCTACGGTAAAGCGCCCGCCGGGAGCCCATCACCCAGTGATAGGGCGTCAGCAAGGGTGAGATTGTTCTTGTCCAGTTTTTCAACGGTTTGTACGACACGCGCCGGTTAGCGTTATCCCTTGAACAGATGCAGGGGATGTTGGCGCTCTTTCAGCGGGAGCGCGACGCGCTTGCCTTGGATCTGCGAAGTGTACGCGGCCGCCATCATCTCAACCGCCATCCGAGCCTGCCGAGCGCCCACCATGGGCTCTTCGTTTTTGTCGATGGTGTAGATCAGATCGTCGACGATGGCGCGGTTGTTGGCTGTCAACGCCCGCCCTCCACCGGGACCGTCCTTCGCGGGATTGTCCGGCAGAGGAATCCAGTTCGCCTCGCCCTTGGGTTGCCAGGAGGCGTGTTGAAGGACGTAGATTTCCGGGTTCTGGTTCATACGGATGGAGGCGACGCCTTTGGTGCCGTACAGGTCCAGCCCCCAGCGGCCTCCGTTGCCGTCAGCGGTCTTCTTGGATGAGAAGTATCCGGTAACGCCCTTGTCGAACAGGAACGCCGCGTCCACTTGGTCGCCCGCCGCTGGGCCGACTTCACTCTCGGTCTCTTTCACATCGCCCGGCTGAATCGGTTTGCCGTTCTGCAACACCTGGGCGAAGCATGAAACCGGCTCGCCCTCGGTGAACCACTGCATCAGGTCGAAGATATGCGTTCCCAAGATCACCAGGTCTTCACCGCCCGCCCGGTCGTCTTCTTTGCCTCGTCCGCGCATCTCGATCAGATCGCCGATTAGGCCGTCGTCGATCAGCTTGGTGAGATGCAGCATGGCTGGGGCCGGACGCATCTGGTGGGCTACCGCGACTTTCAGATTCTTCTGCTTGGCGAGGGTTACGATCTCGTCAGCCTCTTGGGGCGAGACGCAGAGCGGTTTTTCGATAAACACATGCGCTCCGGCCTCTAGCGCGGCCATGGCTCGCTCGTGGTGCAGGATCGAACGGTTGGTGCCGATGGCGACCAGATCCGGCTTCACCTTGTCGAGCATTTTCCGGTAGTCGTCGTAACCCTTCTCGGCTTCGGTGATCTCCATGCACCGCTCACGGGATTCCTCGTTGGGGTCGGCCACGGCGACGATCGTCGTGTCGTCTCGGCCCAAGAAGGCCCGGTCCAGTTGGTGGCCGTAGCCTTTGTGGTAATCGACATCGCCCAACGGCGTATCGCCGATGATACAGGCGCGGAATTTCTTCTTCTCCTGCGCGAACGCGAGGCTATTTCCATAAAGCAGCGCCGAAGAGGCGAGCGCGGTCGTTTCGAGAAACTGACGGCGGTTGGGGCGTCCATCGAAATTCTCTTTCGGGAGGGCGCACGAAGTGCCCCCGGCGGCTGGGCTATCCGTGTTACTCACTCGGAAAGGATTCTTGGGAGTCTTTCTAGCTGTCATGGTCTTGTTGTCCTCCGAAGGAGTATCTTACCAGATGTGGCGGTGATTCGGGCAAGCCGCCCGCCACCGGTCCCGCCCCGCCGGGTGGGACGCTTGACCCAGGGAGTGCTGCTGCCGCCGAGTTACTTATACCAGCCTGCGGCGCGTGAAATCGTAGGACAAGCGGCGGCCGGACTTCATCGACTCGAACGCCATGATCGAGGCCACCGAATGCGAATACCCCGCGTGGACACTGGCGTTGGGCGTTTCACCGGAACGGATACACGACAACCAATTGCCCATGTGCTCGTTCATCATGCCCGCCCACCGGTTGGCGTGCTCATGCCCCTCGGCGTGTATGGGTTCCTGGATCTTGTCCGGTCCCGCGCCGCCAGTGCCGTACGCCGTAAGGTCCCGCGTATCGAATAGACCGTTGGTGCCTCGGAAGATGATATCGTTGGCGCGGTCACCGTGGCCCAGGCGCGAGACCATGCGCACCATGAAGCCCTTCGGATACAGGTATAGGCATTCAGTGGTGTCCGGTGCTTCGCGGCCGTCATTCCAAACCAGGTTCGCGCCCAGCGCCACGCCCTGGTCGGGGAGAGGGTCCTCCATATACCACGGCACCATGTCGATTACATGCGAGCCGAGGAGTCCGGGTAGACCGTTCGTGAAATCTTTGAACAGGTGCCAGCAGCGGTAGCGGCGGGGGTCGAAGCGCCGTTTGGGCAAATTCATCTGATACTGCGCCCAATCCACATCCCCCTCCCGCACATTGGAGTAATCCCGCGCCCAGCTAGGCGTGTTGCGGTTGTAGAAACACTCGATCTCACTGATTTTGCCGAGGATGCCCGAATCGATGATCTTCTTGCCGTTCTGTTGCACCGGGTCGCTACGGCGTTGCGTTCCGATCTGGCAAGTGATGCCGCTTTCACCGACCGCGTCGACCGCCGCGTTGGCGTCTTTCATGTTGGTGGCCATCGGCTTCTCGCAGTAGGCGTGTTTCCCCGCGCGGGCCGCCTCGGCCAGGATGGGCGAATGAGCGAAGTCTGGCGTGGCGATGATCACCGCGTCGACGTCTTCGTTTTGTAAGATGTCCCGATAGCGTTGGGTGGTGAACGGCTGTTTGCCGGTCTTTTCTTTGATCAGCGCGGCGTTGTCGTTGAGATTCTTCTTCGAGACATCGCAGACCCCGACCACGGTGACGTTCTGGGAATCGGCGAGACCTTGGGCCACGGTCCAGAGGAATCCGCCCCGGCCTCCGCAGCCAATGGAAGCGATCCGGATCCGCTCGTTCGCGCCGAGCACGCTTCCCGGTGCGAAGCTCTGGGCCGCGAGTAGCCCGGCGGCTCCGGCGGCGGACTGTTTGACGAATGTACGGCGGTCGGTCTGGCTGTTGTTCTTGCTTCTCATGGGACGCTCTCCTTGGGTCACGGTCGTCACTATGCGAGAGCGTCAGTCTACGTGCCTGGCGGTCGCTCGCCTACGG
>CAYTDF010000014.1:7994-20851 GCA_964436365.1 uncultured bacterium
GTGGGGGATTTCTTGGCGTTCGCCACACGGTAATCGTTGATAAACTCGTCTACGCAGTCTTTTGCTACATCACGAATCCGACCCACGTCGCTTGCCCCGACCGTTCCGAGATGGCTCTCGCTCCATGTCCGTGCGTCGGTACGGATCAGTCTGTTTCGCTCCAAATAGACTTTCTCCCGCAGGGCAACTTCGAGGCTATAGATATAACCGTCTTGGGTGTTGCCGATCGTCTGGATATGAATACAGAGAAACGGCCTGCCCATGGTCAGCAGAAGTTGCTTTTCCGTCAAGATATCGATCTCCGCCGCCTGCAACATCTGTTTGAGGTCGGTCTCGATCTGTTCGCGGCGGAGTCCATGGCTTTCGACATCGAGGTCGAGATCGTCGACAAAAATGGCGACGCCTTGCAAACCGACGAGACGTATCTGTTCTTGCGTCAAGCCTGCGGTTTCCAGAGACCTCTGAAAGGCGAATGCGGCGCGGAAGACGTTCGCGGGGAACGGGATGACGTTGTTTCGAACGTTCGCGCTCTGTCCCCAGACGGTGGCGATACAGACGCCTGCAATGAGTGACGCACTGAGTATGCGCTTCATGATCTACTCCTTTCGACGTTCATACCGATCTACTTCAGGAAGGTATGTCTAGCGCGTGCGGCATGTCAACTTTGTGGGGTTGGGGGGGGGGCTACGGGCCGGGGGTCCAGTCGGGATCTTCTACCTCGACCGCGCCGTTCTCTTGGACATCGGCTGCACAAGTCTCCCCGTGATATGGTGTCGAATTTCATTCCCGCGCCGCGTTTCCGTTGGGCCTCAAGAGAGCTCGCACACGAACGACATCTGACGGGCTGAGGCCGCGTAGAAGCAAAACGCCGATGCCGTAGACCAGCGCGCCGATAGGTACATCCACCCACCAGACGGCATCAAGCCAAACCAAGACTACACCCATCACAGCCGACGAAATCGCCGCCGCAATCACAGTCCAGATGCGCGGTCTGTCGAAGACGAGCAGGTCCCGTGTCCACCAGAGACAGAGCACGCAGTACACACCCTGCGATACGATTGTTACTACCGCCGCACCCGTGCCGCCATAGAGGTAGATCGCGGGCACGTTCAAGACGAGGTTTCCGATCAACGCGCAGGCGGCGGCGTAGAAGTTGTATCGCTGGCGGTGGGTGGCGTTGAGCAGCGTGCCGAGGATGAAGTTCAAGAAGATCGGCGGCAACGACCAGACCAAGACTTGGAAGATCAGCGTGATCTGCTCCGGGGGATACTCCCGCAAGAGACCCGGGATCACCTCCCCTGCGATCAATGTTCCGCCTACCGCCAACGGTAGCGCCAGCAGTAACAAGAATCGCAACAGGTCCGAAGCCAATCCGTGCACCGGCTTTTTCTGTGCGAAAAGACTCGACAACACCGGGTAGGCCGAGACCCCCAGCATTTGCGGAATGAGGAACAGGCCCTCGAAGAACCGGTACGGCGCGCGGTAAATCCCCGTCTCGGATTTCCCCTGAATCCAATAGACCATCACCGTGTCCTCGCGGTGTAAGAGAAGGATGCAAGCCGCCGATAGCCCGATGGGCACGCCCAGGCGTTGCCAATCGCCAATGGCGGGCCAGTCGAGTTTGCGTTCCATCTGGGGGAAGAGTCTGTGCAGGGTCCGCATTCCCAGCATCAGCGCCGACGCGCCTCCAGCCAGATACGCGGCCAGAACCGGGGCGACTCCGAATCCCAAAACAACCACGGCACCACCCAGGACGGTGGCCACTGCCTTCTCCAGCAGATTCATCCAGGCTTCGGTGGTGAGTTTCTCTTGCGAACGTAAGATCGCCTTGGCCAGGGCCACGTGGTAGGTGACCATGGCCACCAAACCGCCCAGGATCAGCGGCTCCCAGATTATGGGACGGCCACGGAACAGGTTGTAGCCGACCACCGGCAGGATGTAGACCGCCAAGAGCGCCAGTCCCGCATACCCCCGGTAGACCCAGAAACCCCAGACCATGCGGCTGGCCTTATCGGGGCGTCCGGCCAGGTCCCGAGTGGTCACTTGCTCGAAACCGAAATCGAACAGCACCGCCAGGATCAGGCCCAACTCCACCAGATACTCGAGGAACCCGTAGCGTTCGTCACCGAGCCGATTCGCGGCCAGATAGACGAATCCGATTAGCAGCAGTTTGCAGATCAATCCCGACAACGTCAGGACCGCTGTGTACCGCGCGATGCGGATGCCGCTTCTTTGGCTGGGAGGGGTGTCGGCTTCCATGGGGGTCTATCGTGTCTCCCAAAAGTTCCTTGCGACTGAAAGAGGCCGAACGCTCGGCCATCGCGGGCACTGCTTGCGCGCTACCGGAAAAGATCTTCGAGAGACGCCTTCGTCTCGTGAATCGCTCTCCTGAGACGGTCTGGGAGTCATTTCCCTTGTAGTTGTAAGACTCAGCCCGCGCCGCTTCGGTCCGTTTCTACGTCAAATTACCCACGCGTCCACGGAAACTTTCGAGACAGGTGCCCAGGATGGTGCCGACGACGGAACCCAAGAAGATGTTCCAGAGCACGGATACGGCCATGGCCATCGGTAGCCAACCGACCATTTCGCCGTGATAGACGTTCCAGCCCGTGGTTCCAGCGGAAAAGGCCCAGGCGTAGAAATCCTGCTTGAAAACCGTGGCCATCAGGACCAACATCAGGCAGACGAGTAATCCATGCGCCGTCGCGGCGGCGACGGAGACTTTTGCGGTGTAATCCCTCGTCCACAGATCGCGGGGCATGTAAATCATCGCGAGTAGGAAAATAAAGGTGAAACTGAATGCGGGGATGAGCAACAGCGCTGTCGAGCCCAACGAATGAGTCTCCATCTGCCACTGAAGTACGTTGCAGAAGGCGTATTGACCCGTCAGGCGGATGAACGTGCCGAGATCGCGCTCGGTGCTGAAAACCTTGTCGATCGTCGAGCCCGGGGGGAGTTCGGCAAAGCGGAAATAGACGTTCGAGGCCGCTAACCCGACCCAAAACGAGAGGATTCCGGCGACGAGCACCACTAAGGCTACCTGTTGCGTGACCGGTTCATGGGTTTCCCCATCGGTCTCCGCTTGTTTCGCCGGTGCGGCGGCTGTCGTGACGTCTGTTGTCTTTCTCTTTTCGGCCATGGTCCGCCCGCCATCCTTGGGTTTTCAGGGCGTCTCTCGAAGTTCTGTCAATCGACGTGCACGAGAAGCCGGTCACCGATCTCCCACGCGGACATTTCCTTCAAGATACCCTAGGTTCTCATCAACGGGTTCAAGACGATGAAGGTACCGCTCGGGTCTAAAAAGCACCAGACCGGGCTTTCTGGAGCGAACTCAGAGGGGAGGGCGGGGGAATCGTCCTGACGACAGCGTGGTCTGAGGCTATTCTACGTGATAGACTTTGCGCTTCTAAACGTGCGTCTCTCGAAAGTCCCCTCTTGAAGCGTCCAGATGTCTGGGCGCTGTCGCTGTCTCAGCCGGGAACGGTACTCCGAAGATGTGCACAATTTGGATTTTCCCGGCAGTGGCTTATCCGCCGTGTGCTGGATTCAAGCCTCCGTCAGAGCGTCTCTCGGAAGTCTTGTGACAGCGCCCGCGCGCGGGCGCTTCCCTTCGGACGATCGGACACGATTCTCGATTGACGGAACAATTTAACTCACAGTGTGGATGTCGAATGAGTACGAAACGTTTATGGATGGTCGGGCTGTTGTGGTTGTCGGCGGCTTCTGTGCAGGCGGCGGGGGTGTTGCTTACACCCGCGATACCGGAAACAACTCCTGGCGGCGAGACGGTGTATTTCCGCAACGCCGTGCGGTGGGCGACGAACACGGTGTATGTCCAGGTGGAGGGTGGCTCGCTGGGCACGCTCTCCGAGGCGGAGTCTCGGGAGTTTGTCGAAACCGCTTTAGGTCTCTGGAACGATGTGGAATCGGCGCGGCTCACGATACAAGTCACGGGGGGCTCCCTTCCCTCGATTGACGGCACCAATTTCACGACCTACTTCACCGCCCACGAAGCCACCGCGAATGTAATTGTTTTTGACGACGACGGCGAGATTATGAGGGCATTGGGCCTCGACCCCAATCACCTACTCGGTTTCTCGGCCGAAATGAGTAGCACAGAGTCGGGTGACATCCTCAGTGCGTACAACGTGATCAACGGCGCGGTCATGGCCGCGTCGCCCCCGCTTAGCACCAGCTCCGAAGTGCAAGCGACCATGGTGCACGAAATGGGGCATTTTGTGGGGCTCGATCACTCCCAACTCAATGGCCACTTGGCCTTCAACGGCCACGCGGGTGACGATGTCTACACTCCGATTATGTTCCCGTTCGCCGGGGATGACGACGCCCAGAGGGTGTCGCTTCACTTCGATGACGAACAAGCCCTGGCGATGAACTACCCCGTGGGTACGTTCGGCGTTCCCAAGATTCACGGCACGATTCTGAGCGGTACCAACACCCAGGTTTTGGGTGCGAACGTCGTGGCCCGTAACGTGGAGGACCGGAACGGGATCGTGACGTCCATGATTTCCGATCACCTCTTCCTGCGTAACGGAACCTCGTTTCTCTTCTCCGACCTTCCTCTCGGGGATTACGAGATTTACATCGAACCGGTCGACACGCGATTCCTGGTCAAGACGTCCACAGTGGGGCCCTACAGCGATTTACGGTTCGGCTCCGGTCTGACCGAATCCGATATAGAGAAGATCTACGCTGGAAATAAAGGCACCGCCGTCTACGCGGAGTTCTTTGACGGCAAGGCCCTGTATGCGGGCGATCTCGTTGCCAGTGTTACCGACGAGCAAGAGATTCCCCCCGACGACCGTGTAACGGTGGTGCCCGTTCGCTTGGAAGAAGGCCGGACCTTCGCCTTTGTCGACATGTTGGTGCCGATGGATGAACCGCCCGAAATCGAGAACGGCGCGCATCTCTGCGCGTTGGGCGTCCCGGAATTCGGTGGAATCGGTGGGCTTCCGGCGGGTGTGACGGGCGGTGTGATGCTCAGCCCCGATGCGTTTATGTTCGAGGTGCTGCCCAGAGACCTGGCCATGCGCGTCGCTCTCAAGAGCGGTAATGCACAACCGCTGACATTGTATGCGGCCAACGAGATCGTCCCCGACGGGAACAACATCGACGCCCAGTTCGTGGCCCGGGCGTTTCCGGATGCCGCAGGTAACGCGACCATTCAGTTCAGCAGCTTTACCGAGCCCTTCTTAGAGGAGGGGACTTATTTCTTCGCGGCTGGGAACGGCACCAACGATGACGTGGATTTCACCATCCAGGTCACGAAAGAGAATATCGTGCCGCGAGGTATCCCCATCTTTATGGAGACTGTGTTGGCGGGCCTGAACGCCGATGCCATGGTGGATAAAATCGCCAATAGCGGTCCGGCGGGATCGTTCTCGGCGCGGATCGAAGGCAACTTGGTCGGCGAACCCGAGGCGGCGCTCTTCCAACACTCCATTTATGATTCGACAAGTCAAATCGTTTCGGTCGCCCCGATCTATGACGCCTCCCGCGTCGGTTCCCTGATTCAATACAACCTCGAGATCGGCGATCCGCTGGTGCTCGCCGCCCAAGTGCGGAACATGACGCCCGACGTGGTCGTTGCCCTGTCCGAGGCGGTTCCCGGGAGTGCGGAACGGCAGGAGTTGGTTGATGAACTCGTGCCCGCGGTCTACGCGCAGTGGTTGTCGCCCGCTTCTGTCGGTCTGGTGACAGCGGTCACGGGAGAGCGTTTTTTGCCCACCGATGTCGTCGCCGTGCCGCAAATACAGGGCGGTTCGGACGAGGTTCTTACATTTGTGTGGGACGGTCGCGAGCTGGATTGGTGGGTCGGTGACCCAGTCTCTTCCGTCTCGAACGTCCTGGAGGACCTGGTGGTGGTCACCTCCGAGGTCGTCCCCTTCCTCAACGACATTGCCAATGGTGTCGCGGTGGATGTTTATGGGCCCACCATCTCCGAATCTATCCTGGGTGTGCCGATTCAGCCTGACTTGGTCGCCGCCTGGCGGTTGGGTGACGATCTGCAGATTGTCGAACTGGCCTACCCCAGGGGAGTCACAGAGACCGAAATACCGTTCGAATTTATCCCCGGGGATATTCTGGCCGTCACGGCTTTGATAACCGCCCGAGCGGAACTCGATGGTGAAGAGCGCCTCGAGGGCGATCGGCTTAGCCTTGGTGATGTGAATTTCGATTTTTCGACGCTGGGTGGAGATGCCTTGAGTGGAAGCGATCCCGGCCAGCCGCTGAAGGGTGAGTCGTTTGTCACGCCCGTGACGGACGCGTTCCAGATTCTCAATGAGGAGTCTTACGCCGGTACGCAGATCGTGTTGGGCACTGGTGTCCTCGGAGACCGCATGACCGGCTTGAGTAGCGGGGATTATTCGGTTTTCCCCATTGTTTTCTCCGTGGCCGACGACGTGATCGATCCGATCTCCACCTTTATGACGATTCGGTACGACGACATCCCGTTGAAGGTTGTGGATGTTGTCTTCGATGTTGCCCGGGAGGAGTTGGTCAACCTTGTGGGCGAGTCCCGCCCCCGGCTTCTGCCCGATGACGAGATGACGGTTATCGCCACGATCGATCTGCAAGGCGATCCTTTCGAGGCCGGGCTCGTGCCTCAGGTGACCGCCGACCTCACCGCCTTCGATCCTTTGCTGACGGCGATGCCGCCGGACGAGATTCTCGATCTCGGTAACGGGCAGGCCCGGGTCAGTTTCTCGCTGATTGTCTCCGCATCCGCGCCCCCGTCGTTGGCGGGAGAGGCGATCTTCCACACGGTGGATGATGCGGGCAACCGGGCCACGGACCGTTCGGGCGATCTGGGTGCGTACGCCGTTGTGGGGTATGGCATTCCGATCATGC
Organism: uncultured bacterium; assembly: GCA_964436365.1. Lineage (GTDB taxonomy): Bacteria > Hinthialibacterota > Hinthialibacteria > Hinthialibacterales > CAYTDF01. Next base: position 14,865 of record CAYTDF010000014.1, read on the forward strand.
GCCGGGCTGCGGTCGCCGGTCTCAATGCCGACGCCACCCCCGATGCGCTCCAGCGGTATGGCGCTCCAGGGACGCTCGAAGCCATCGCGGAAGGCAACCTCGTCGGCGCGACTCATGCCGAACTGTTTGTGGAACCCGCGGACGAGCCCAGCCGTGAAAACCGCTTACCTTTGTACGATGAAAATCTGCCGGGTTCGTTGCTCAACGGCAACGTCGAAATCGGCGACGAGCTGCTCGTGGGGGTCGAGGTGCGGAATGTCACTCCCGACATCGTCGCCGCGCTCAAAGCGAGTGTCCCCGGATCGGCCACCCGGATCGTAATCGAGCAGGCTCTGCTTGCCGATGTTTACCTGGTTCTCGACGCGACTTCCTTCGGGATGGGCATGGATGTGCCGAGCGGCGAGCCGGTATTCCCGCACGCCGTCCTTCCCGTCGCGGGGGATATCTTCCCCGCCACGGAATCGCTGATTTACGTTTGGGAAGGGATTCGAGAGGCGACGCCGTGGGTGGTGGGTGAGAACCCCGCTTCGTCCACAAGTCCGGTCGATGTCGCCTCTATTTTCGCGTCCCAGGCACCCGACGATCAGACGTTTCTCGCCGACCCGCTGGGTATCGACATCCTGGGGCCGCGCTGGGGCGACTCGTCGCTGAGCGCTGTGGAACGCGCCATCGGGGACCGACAGGCCGATCTGGATGTGACTGCCGGAACGGATGGAACGGCGCTGCAGGAGTTGATCGCCGGTGACCTGGTCACGATCGAGGCGATTCTGGATACACGGTCCGAGCACGACGGTGAGGCCGCCGTACACGGCGATCCGGTGCCGTTGAACGATATCAGCACCGATTTTGGTGACATCGGCGGGCTCACGGGCAGCACCGGTGAACGGTTTAGCGGTCTGGTCGTTGCCAACAGCATGGACGCCGTCGCGGGAACCGTGGTCTATCAAGTCAGCGAGTGGGTCTATCTGTTCGATCCGCCCGTCACGACCGGAGACTATGACTACGCGACGATTGTCATCTCCGCGACCGACGATGTGTTGTCCTCCACCGAGACATTCGTAACCGTTCGTCTGGATACCGTCCCCGCCGTGGTGACGGGCACGTTGACATCGAACTCCCGGGGAGAGTTGCCAGACGCCTCCGGAACGCTCGTGGCAGGTCTCGGAGACACGATCCTGGTCACAGCCACCGTCGATCTACAAGGCGATCCGTTTGACGCGGAGAGCCGTCCAACCGTCACGCTCAACGCCCGCCCCTTCGATTACTTCGCGACGATGGTCGAACCCATCTCTCTGGTGGAGATCGCGCCCGGCATCGCTCAAGCCGTGTTTGAGGTGACTGTGACCGAATCGGCCCGGCAAGCCCTTGCCGCGGGGGTCGTGGTCTGGGTTACGGACGACGCCGGTAACCTGAATCTTGGCCATACTTCGAGTTTCGGTCTTTGGTATGACGTCCAGGGCCGCACCGGCTTCGATCTCGTCGATGGAGAAGTTATCGCCGCCGCGCTGAACGAAGACGCGCCGGATGATCTCTTGGCTCGGCTCGGTGCGCCGGGTTCCGAGTCGCTGCGACTCAATGGCGATCTCGTGACCACGCCGGAGTCCGCACTCTTCAACCGGGTTGTCGACGATCCCGGCGCGGGGAATGTCGAACCTCTTCACGATCCCGCAACAATCGGCTCTCTTATCGACCGCAACTTGGAGATTGGCGACACTCTGGTGGCCGCCGCGGTCGTGACGAATGTGACGGCCGAGTTGGTCGAACAGATTCGCTCGTTCCCGGTGGATTCACCGGAATACGCCGCCGCCGCCGCCGATGCGGCTCGGCACATCGCCGCGTTCCTCGACACGAGTACGGACATCCAGTTCGGCGCGTTCGATCCTACGCAGGCTGTCTTCCCCACAGATGTGACCGGTACCGCGCTCGACCATCCGCACAGCGCCACGTCATTGGTGTTCGTGTGGGACGGCGCGAAACTCGAGCCGCCTCTGTTTGTCACGGACGATAGCGTCTCCACGAATCCCGTGGTGATTCTCCGTCTCGTGCCAACGGACGTGGAAGTCGATCTTTCGCAGCGGGCGACGCCTCTCGGGCTTGATGTCGATGGCCCGGACTGGATCTATGCCGACGGCGCGGCTGAGGAGATCGCGGTTCTTTCCGCCCGGCGGCCCCCGCAGGTCGCTCTTGGAAACGACGCGCTCGATCTTCTGGACGCTGACGGCTCCGTGCCCGTGGACCTCGAGTTTATCCCTGGGGATACGCTGATCCTCTCTGCCCTTCTGGACCCGAACGCATTTCTCTCCGGTGAGAGCCTTGTTTCTCCCGGCGCGACGACCAGTGTGGCGACGCGCTACTTCGGAGCGGGCAGTGTGGGGCCGGACGCGCTCACCCTCGCCGATATCTTTGCCAATCTCTCAGAAGTTGGCGCAACCGGTCCGCTTACAGATGAAAGCGTGCAGGAACGCGCATTGATCGATCTCGAAGGGACGCTTACGGACGTAAGTGGCCTGCCGCTGGATGCCAGTTTCGCCTATCAAGTCGAGGCTGTTCTGGGTGGGTACGGCTCCGTGCCGACCACCGGCGATTTCGAGATTGCCGAACTGTTGTTTGTGGCCGCCGACGATGTGAATGTGCCGGTTACCACGAGTGTGCGCGTTCGCTACGACGACCGGTCGTTGCTTCTGACAGACCTCGAATACCGGACTGAGCGGGGCGATACGGTAGATTTCCTCGGTGAGACCCGTCCCCGCCTCTTGCCCGGTGAGGCCATCGATATCGTGCTCACACTCGATCTGCAGGGCGATTCGTTTGACGCGGATGCGAGCGGACGGGTTTGGGATGTGACCGCCGATCTCTCCGCGTTCTCTTCTGGACGTACGGAAGAGAAGCCCAGCGACGTTCTCGACTTGGGCGGTGGAATCGTGATGGCGACCTATTCGCTCACTGTGGCTGACAATGCCGCAGTTACAACGGACGCCGATGCGGTGTTTGTTCTGACCGACGACGCTGGAAATACAACTGTCCATCAGGCGGCCGATTTCGATCTGCTTGCGGTTGTGGGCCACGGCGTTCCTCTCGTGAGCAGGGCGGTTGTCGCCGTTCTCAACGATGATGCGATCGACGACGCGCTGGAACGATTCGGCGCGGACGGCACACCCGAAGCGATTGCCGCCGGAAACCTGGTCGGCTCGGACGACGCGATCTTGTTTGTTACACCCACGGCGGATGCCGCCAACGGGAATCGTGCCCCGCTCTATGAGCCCAACCAACCCGGATCGCTCCTGAGCGCTAATGCCGAGACCGGTGACCGGATCTTGGTCGGCGCCCAGATCGCGAATGTGACCCCCAGTCTGGTGGCTCAACTGGCCGCCGCCGTGCCGGGCACACCGGAGTTTGCCGCAGTCGAAGCGCAACTCCTGCCGACTGTGAGCCCGATCCTAAGCGCCACCGGATTCGGCAGTCCTGCAGTTCTCTCGCGGTTCCCCGTATCGCCGCACGTTGTCTTACCCGTGCTGGGTAGCGACGGTTCGACGGCCGACTCCGTCATTTTCGTCTGGGATGGCTCGCTGGAGGCCGTACCGTGGGTGGTTGGTGAACAACCCGCCTCCAACACGGACCCGGTTGAGATCGCTTACCTCTATCCAACAGGCTCCGCCGACGGCGCGTTCCGAGTTACTACGGCCACGCCATTGGGGATGGATACCCAGGGTCCCGAATGGATCGACGCTGCCGTCGGCTCGGTTCAGCGCACTGTCGGTGTTCAGATGGTTGACCTGGATCTTTCCGCCGACCAAGACGGCGTACCTCTACAAGAACTGATTGTGGGTGACTTGCTGACGTTCGAGGCGAATATCGAAACTCACGCGACAGAGGACGGTGAGTTGGCCGAGGACGGCGACGCGCTTACCCTCGTCAATATGGGTGTCGATTTCTCCCCGTTTGGCGGGAGTGCCGATGGGCAGGACGAGCACTTTGCCGGTTCCGCCACCGAGATTGTCTCAAGTACGGCGATCTACCGGGCCAGCGAACGTGTGGGCTCGGCTGAGCCGCCCGTCACCAGCGGCGATTTCGATCTCGTAACCCTCGTCGCGCAGGCGCTCGACGATGTTATCGCTCCAGTTCTTACGCAGGTTAGCGTTCGTCTGGATACTGTCCCCGCGATCGTGACCGGCGTCACCGCATCAACTTCGCTCGGTGAGTTCCCCAACGCTACGGGCACGCTGCAGGTCGGCAGCGGTGACATTGTTATCGTGACCGCAACAATCGACCTCGGCGGCGATCCTTTCGACGCTGAGAGCCGTCCGGAAATCGTCTTGGACGCTACCGCGTTCGATCTCTTCACCGACGCGATTCTGCCGGTAACCTTCGTTTCATTGCAACCGGACACGGCAGTGGCAATCTTCGAGGTCACGGTGGCGGAGATGGCGATCCCCGACGACGCGGCACACGTCACGCTGACTGTGGAAGACGATGCTGGGAATGTGACAGTCAGCCAGAGCGGCGAGTTCGATCTGCTGTTCTCGGTTGTTGTGCCCCCGCTCGGCGACTTCAACGGTGACGGCCTCGTCAACTACCTGGATGTCATCATCTTCTCCGGCTTCTGGCAAGAAGGTGTAACACCGCCGCTCGACCTGCTCGACCTCGTAAAAGATCCGGACAACGCGATCAACCGCGAAGATTTACTTCTTCTCTGGGAAATCCTGATGTCCGGTGGCTGAGAGGCGGTACTGACATAAGTAAGACGTACTTCAAACGCCCGCTGTCTTCCCTTTGGAATCGGCGGGCGTTTTTTGTTGGCGCTGGCCTAGCGGCGATTCTCGGCCGCGATCACTTCCGTAAGATCGGCTATGGTCTCGACGGAATAGCGGACGAGAGGTTGGCGCTCGGGGATGCGCTCGGGATGTTCTTGGGCGAGGTGACGGGTCATCAGCACCGGGGTCATGCCGATTGCCGCCGCGCCCCGTAGCTCGTCGCTGCCGCCATCGCCGACGAAAAGGCTTTCCTCGGGCTCGACACCGAGATCGTTGAGGACAATACGGTAGAACGCCGGGTCCGGTTTGCAGAGTCCCTCATGGCAGGAGAAACGGGCGGCATCGAAGCACGGGGCCAGCGGAGAGCCGCCCCACCCCGCGCATTCATTGATATCCGCGTCCGATAGAAGCCCCAGCCGAAGGCCTGAGGCTCGCAACCGTCCTAGGTCCTCCACAACATCTTTGGGGGCCTGGTGGAGCGTGTATTGGAAGCGGTCTGTGCGGGTCCGCTCGATCTCCTCCGCCCATTCGCGGGTGCATTCCACCCCGGCCTTATGGCAGGCGGCCTGGATCCGCGTGGGAATGTCGATGCTCCGGCCTGCGACGCGCTCCATGTCGTCTCGATAAAAGACGTCGAACCACCGTTCTTCGGACATCCCGGCCATATCGTAGGTACGCGGTCCGGGGGTTTGGGCCTCGTGGAAAGAGACCAATGTGTGAAACAGATCGAAGACAACTGCGCGAATAGCCATCCGGGAGAGTACCTGTTTGGCGGTGCAGATTCCTGTCTCACCGCAGGCTGATAACCCAATACCGTTTACCCGGTTGTCAAGCATTACTGGAAAGCGTACGTTCCATAAGAGCGGCAGAGTCCGTTAATTGTGCAAATGCAGCCTCTGGAGGGTGGCCCATGGAGTCCTTTTTCGCACAAATCGAAATTCCCCAATACGCCCCTGCTATCCTGATACAGTGGTTAAGCCTGCTCGCGACGGGCCGCATCTTCTCGTTTGTCAACAGCGAGACAGACGCGAACCTCAAGGACGACGTGATTGCCACCACCATCGTCATCGCCGCCACAGGCGTAGCAATTCTTCTGCTGATGGCGATTGGCCTCCCGGTTCTTCTGTGCCTGGTTGTTTACTTTTACTTAATCTACCAGACATTCCAGTTGGACGGTCTTCGGGGAGTATGTGCCATAGTTAGTTGAATTTGAAGCGGCTCCCAACCTCTGGTTGA
>CAYTDF010000015.1:0-3971 GCA_964436365.1 uncultured bacterium
AGAACATGAAGAAACTGTAGTGAATCTTGGTCTTTCCCGGTGGTGTTGTCGCCGCGACCATCGGACTGTGGTTTCTCAGCATAGCCGCTTATCTTTTCTGAGAACGATGCGACCGAGAACCGAACTCATTCTGTGGATAGGTGCGAAACATAGCGGCAAGACGACCCGCGCCGCCAAACTCGTAGAACATCTCCGCAAAGAAGAGTTCGATGTCGCTGGAGTGCTGGCACCTTCTCTATACGTCGATCGTAAACTGATGGGATTTGACGCAATCGATTTGCAGAACGGTAGACGAGCACCTCTGATGAGACTTCAGGGAGAAGTCGGGAACAGAGGCTATGAAACTATCGAGGGTGGGCTGGAACTGGGTCGCGCCGCCCTCGACAGAGCGGCAACAGAATCGACTGACCTTATTATCGTCGATGAGTTCGGGCCGTTGGAATTGAAAGGTCACATCTGGCGCAAGAATGTGGATTCAATACTCACCCGCGAAGAGAAGAAAGTATTACTCGTTGTTCGGCGGGGACTGTGCAAGAAAGTTCGACAGTTATATATGAACAATCCCTGTCATGAGCTGGAAGCCCTGGAACCTGAATCTATCGGCAGTGTAATCAGCATGCTTAAAAGCCACCGAGGCAAGCGTGACGTGGCAGACTGATGTGCATGGCTATCCCGCTACTCTCCGAATGTAAACCACGAACAGCGAGAGACAAGAAAGAACCCGCATCGAAAGTCTATATCGTCCTAGAGATGCAGAGGGGGGGTGGGTATGATTCTTGAAGAGGAACCGTCTGAATGATGCGCTCTCCAGCCCAACTCCATACCGTGCGCCGATCTTGCCCGCGCCTCACAGCGCTGGGGACGATTCTGGCAGTCTCCGCACTGAGCTGGAGCGGCAACAACGGCTGGGGCGAAGAAGACAGCGCACCCCAGGAACTGCCCGGCTATTACGAATTCTTCCTGAAGGCCGGACAACAAGAACGGATCGAGGCGGAAGAGAAACGCGACGAGGAAATCCGTGCGGGACAACTCGAACCCGTGGCGGTCGACCGGCCCGCCCTCGATCTGCGACTGCCCGATGGCTACGAACGCTTTTTCGGTCCCCGAGATTTTATCGGTAAGAAGAACCTGGTCCTGATCACCGGCCGGGCATGGTGGTGACTGTATTGCCTCCGGCAGCTCCGAGAGCTGCAAGCCCATTACGACATCTTCCAACAACTGAACGCGGAAATCATCTACATCGCCCAACTCGAGCGCGATCCTTCCCTGCTGCCGCGCATCCATAACTTCGTGGGTAACGAGTTCTCCATTGTCTGCGACCCGGACCAGATTTCACGCGAACCATACCCGATCTTCAACGCGTTCATCATCGACAGAGAAGGCGTTATTCGTACGCGGGTGCCCGGCACCAAAGCCGCACGGCCGAGTTTGGAGTTGGTCCTGCAGGCACTGGCCAAGGTGGAAGGCGTTCCCGTCCCGGAGTGGAAGAAGCCGGATGCGAGCGCAGGCGCAGAATCCGAGCCGGGGCAAGCGAAGGAAACCGGAGCGGGCGCCAACATCTCCGGCGACCGTGTGCTAGATGTGCTCTGGATGTGGTCGCACGACCGCATCGCAGCCGGAGACGCTTTCAAACTGGCTTTCCTGCCGACATTGGCCGAAGGGTTTCATGTCTACGCGCCCACGGAAGAGAAGATGTCGCCCTTCAAAGTCGAGTTGAAGCTTCCGAAGGGCATCGAGCTGGTCGAACCGATTCAATTCCCCAAGCCAATCGTGAAGACCGATCCGATCCTGGAGATGAAGGTCAAGCAGTACGAGAAGGATGTCCCCATGAAAGCCATCGAACTGCGCGCCACACAGGAACTCGAGCCCGGCGAAATCGCAGTCACGGCCGATGTCCATTACCAGGCATGTAACAACGTCTTGTGCTTCCCTCCCACGATCGAGAGCGTCACCCTTCCGGTCACTGTGGTTGCGCCCGAAGAGAAACGGAACCAGGTCGCGGGCTGGAAACGGTGGTAAGTCTCCCAGTCTTCCATTAGGTCACAGTACCCGCCTCCGCAGGCGATTGCTCTCTCAGTCACGTCAAAGTACAATGCTCGTGAGTTGAATCCTGTTCTCCGAGCGCGGGAGTGATGAGCTTTATGACGCAACTATCGAGACGAGGCTTTCTTCAGGTCGGCGCGGGTGTTTCAACCCTGGTGGGGAGTGGCCAGGCGTACGGCGACACAGTGGACAGAGAGCAGCCAACACAGACGCCCAATATCCTGCTGCTGATCTGCGACCAGCTGAACGCTTCGGTCCTCGGCTGCTATGGAGGGCCGGTTCCGACACCGCATATCGATTGCTTGGCCTCGGAAGGGGTTTTGTTCACGGACGCGGTCTGTGTCTATCCGATCTGCTCGCCGACGAGAGCGTCGCTGATCACGGGCAAGTATCCGCACGCGCACGGAATCCTCCACAACGTCGCCAAACGAGATTACCCCGCGATGTACGCGCCCGATACGCAAGAGGGGATCAAAGCCAGCGACCGGACCACGGAGAAGATCCTGCACGCGGCGGGCTATTCGACGCATCACTACGGAAAATGGCATCTTCTCGATGACGACTTGCCGTATTACACCGATATGTACGGCGAGCATCGCGAATATGCGGCGGAGATGGCGGAGGTTTTTGAGAAGGTCAAACAAGAACCGCCCGAAACGTGGCTGAATTGGTACGGCTGGATTCTTCCCGTGGATGTGGAAAAGCGCTTTCAGGCGGCGTGTGCCGAAGCCTCTGGAAGATGGTCCAAGCGAGGCAACGCGGCGGAGTTTCTAAGGAAGATGGGGCGGCTCGAACTGGAGACCAGCCAGGTCTTCGACGTTCGGGTCGCGGACAAGACAATCGAAAGACTGCGGACGGTTGGCGACGAATCATTCATGATCACGTGTTCGCTGAACGAGCCGCACGATCCGAATGTCGTGCCGTCACCGTATTACGAGATGTTCTCACCGGACGAGATCGAGTTGCCGGCCAACTACGCCAGCCGGGCGAAGCGATTCGAAAATGAATGGTCGCGCAAGTTTGTCTCCGACCTGGGTGAGCGTGGCGAACTCGGTGTGCAGGAGTTTCTGCGTGTCTACTATGCGATGGTTCGGCTTGTCGACGATCAAGTCGGGCGCATTTTGGAGACGTTGCGTACGACCGGCCAAGATCGTAACACGGTCGTCGTGTTTACGGCGGATCATGGCGACATGGCCGGTGGGCACGGCATGGTCTGGAAAAGCACCTCCTCGTTCTACGACGAAGTGGCGCGGGTCCCACTGATCGTGCGCTATCCGGGGCAGATCCAACCCGGCAAGAGCGACGTCCCCACCGACTCGACGGACCTCATGCCGACATTGCTCGATCTTGTGGGGAAACCGATCCCGAAGGACGTGCAGGGCAAGAGCCTCAAGCCTTTTCTTGTCGGAGAAAAAGTGGGGAGCGATTTCGATGGCTACGCATTTTGCGAGCGGATTCCTCCGAACCGAAGAACGGATCGGACAATCGAACCGAATACCCCCGCTCATTTCATGGTTCGAGGCAACGGCTGGAAGTACTGCCTCTATGCCGATGGAGAGGCGTTTCTCTACGATCTCGAGAACGATCCGCTCGAAACGACGAATCTCGCGAACACACCGAAGTATCGAGATATCCAAGCGAGACTCGAAAAAGAACGGCTGAACTGGTTGGAGAGAACGGGCTAAGAAAAAACCCCTCCCGCGTACAGATCACGAGAGGGGTCTTGTTGGTCGTTCGAGAGTGACCGCAAGCGGTCAACGTTGCACCTAGTACCTATAGTGCTCGGGTTTGTAGGGCCCCTCCAGGGGCACGCCGATGTAATCGGCCTGTTCTTGCGTCAGCTGGGTGAGTTTGACGCCGAGCTGTTCGAGATGCAGACGCGCCACTTCCTCATCCAGTTTCTTGGAGAGCCGGTAGACATCGACCGG
>CAYTDF010000015.1:3981-20449 GCA_964436365.1 uncultured bacterium
CCCAAAGGTCCATCTGCGCCAAGACCTGGTTGGTGAAGGAGTTGGACATGACGAAACTGGGATGGCCGGTAGCGCAGCCCAGGTTGACCAAACGCCCCTCGGCCAACAGGAAGATCAGATGCCCATCGGGGAAGGTGTACTGATCGACCTGGGGTTTGATGTTCTTGCAGACAACACCCTTTGCCGCTTGCAGCTTGTCGACCTGGATTTCGTTGTCGAAATGGCCGATGTTGCAGACGATGGCTTGGTCGAGCATCTTCTCCATGTGGTCGAAACGGATGATGTCGGTGTTTCCGGTGGTGGTGACATAGATATTGGCTTCGGAGAGCGCCCGCTCGACCGTGGTCACCTCAAAACCTTCCATCGCCGCCTGAAGCGCGCAGATGGGGTCGACCTCGGTCACCAACACACGTGCGCCGAAACCGCGCATCGACTGAGCGCAGCCCTTGCCGACATCGCCATACCCACAGACGCAGACGACTTTGCCCGCGACCATGACATCGGTGGCGCGCTTGATCCCATCGGCCAAGGATTCACGACATCCATAGAGGTTGTCGAACTTGGACTTGGTGACGGAGTCGTTCACATTGATGGCCGGGTACAAGAGCGTGCCCTTCTCCAACATCTGATAGAGCCGATGCACGCCGGTGGTGGTCTCCTCGGAAACACCCTGGAGATCTTCGATCACCTCGTGCCAGCGTGTCGGGTTGCGCTGCAATTCGCGTTTGAGATAGGCGAGGATGACCTGTTTCTCTTTGATGTCGGTTTGCTCGTCGAGGACAGAGGCATCGTCTTCCGCCTGATAACCGAGGTGAATCAATAAGGTGGGGTCGCCGCCGTCATCGACGATCAGATTCGGTCCCTTGCCGCCAGGGAAACTGAGCGCTTGGATCGTGCACTCCCAGTAATCCTCGAGGGTCTCACCCTTCCAGGCAAAGACCGGCACGCCGGTTTCGGCGATCGCGGCCGCCGCATGGTCCTGTGTAGAGAAGATGTTGCACGTGGCCCAGCGGACATCCGCGCCTAACGCTGTGAGCGTCTCGATCAACACCGCAGTCTGAATCGTCATGTGCAACGATCCGGTGATGCGCGCACCCGCGAGTGGCTTCTCTTTCCCGTATTTCTCTCGAATGGCCATCAGACCGGGCATTTCGTGTTCGGCGATGGTGATTTCCTTGCGTCCAAAATCCACCAGACCCATATCGGCGACCTTGCAGGTCAGACCTGAGTAGTCACGCAACTCGATTCCCGGTTCGGCCACCGCGGCCCCGCTTCCGTCGCTCATCAGTTTTCGAATCATCGATCTATTCCTTTTCCTTGTAGTGAAATGAAGTTCTATATTCCTGTTTTGGGTTGTCGGTTTGCCGGGGGCAAGTGCCAAACACCGATCGGCCGTGTCAATCCCAGCCTACGAGGGTAGCCGAGCCGGGCCCCGTATACACGGAGACCCCGCACTGTACAAGGTGGATTTCCTGCGGTCCACACTGGTTGGCAGGCCACCCCCTTCGACTGCCTAAACGATATCCCCAGGGTTTCCGTAACTCACAAGAACGCAACCCCTTACGCCATGAGCTACCAGAACGCTCCTGCCGAGACGACAAGACTAATTGTCGGAACCTGGATCAGAGCGGTGGTTCCATGCCGGTGTGGCCACGTCCAGGTATGGCGGCGGCGATGCGCGATGTCGATATCTGGCGAGAGGAGTCTAGTCAGGGCGGTGAGTATGCGGGTTTCCAAAATGAGATCGGCACCTCAAGAGAACGGCTGATTGACACAGAAGATACATCTGTATTTACACAAACTTCGTAACCTTCGCTAAACACGAGAAATGAGTGGTTGACGTAGCGAGTCGATCCGGTCCATCATGGTGAAGCAGAAAACAATAGGCAGGAGCGTGGACAATTGCTCGACATCAATACAGGTGTAACAGTACAGCGACAGAGTGGAGTTGCTCTGGATAGAACCGCGTGAACGTTTTATGGTGTGCTGCAATCGGTCTGACGGTAACACCATCACCCAATTCGAAAGACACGACGAAAGAGCCGCCTAATGCGCATCGTACTTCACACGTACACGTTCCACCGTTACCCACTCGAACACGCGGTCAAAAAAGGGCTCGCATACGGTTACGAAGCGGCCGAACTTCTGGACGTCTTCTATCGAGAGGGCACGACCGAGGCCATCGAGCGCGCTGTTGATATCTGCGAGAAAGGCGGCCTTCCAGTAGCGGCGCTCGGAAGCTGTGTGAACTTCACGGGAACGCCGGATGAAGAGAAGAAGTCTCTGGAATCGTTCCAGATTGTCCTCGACGTGGCCAAACGTCGCGGGATTCCCCGTATCAATGGCAACCTGGGACATTTGGTGGGCAACGACCGTGACGACTACAGCGCAAACGGTTCGGCGCTCCTGACAGACGCGTTGTTTGCCCGCGCGGTGGAGGGCGCGAGACAGGTCGATACGATACTGGAAGAGGCCGACATCGACTTCACGCTCGAGATGCACATGAACATGGCGCACGACGCCGGCGCGGTGGCGATGAGAATCCTCGAACAATCCGGAGCCAAGCGGATTTCGTTGAACCACGACGCCGGAAATCTGTATTCGATCGATCACGCGGAAGAGGCGAACGAGTGCCTGAACCTGATCCAGAAACGGATGACATACGTCCATCTCAAGAACTGCCGCAACATCAAGTGCGGTTATTCCTACAACGTGCGCCTCGGTAGCGGCGACATCGACTACTATCGCTACCTGATGCGGCTCAAGGAGATCGGGTACGACGGCGACCTGTGTATCGAGTACTGCGGCGAAGGCGATCCGCACATTCCCGCCCGGGAAGATATTCTGTACTTACGCGGCGTCCTTGAAGATCTTGAGATGCACTAGAGTCTTAGGGACCCATCTCCCACTGTTCAACCCCAGAATACAACTGCGTCAGATCGTAGAGATCGATCCCCGTCGTCGGTCACGGCCGGACTCCGCTCGAACTATGAATGCGCTTGCACAGCTCTGGGTTTACCCGTTGATTGTGGCAGGCCTAGCGGGAAATAGCACGCAAAACTGCGCGCGCGCAACGATGTCCGGAAAGTGCGGCACTCTCGATGGTGCCGGGAAGTCCGGTATCGGTCCAATCGCCCGCGAGAAACAACCCCTCGACAGGGGTCTCGTTCGAAGGTCGCGAAGATTCGATTTCAGGAACCGAACGAAAGGTCGCATCACGGATCTTGCCGATCGAGGTGTGGAGAATCTTCACGCCCTTCGCCTCGGGGAAACAGGCTTCCATATCGTCACGCGCGATCTCGATGATCCGTTGGCGCGACAACGGCATAAGCCAATCGGCCGCGCTGTTGACCAAACCATAGACCGGTCCCGAGAAAGTCTGTTCGGGCATCATCTTCCGCAGATCGAAAATCCACTCGAAACGCCGCGTTCTGAGATGAGCGAAAGGCAAAGATGTGATTTCACGATCGGTCCACAGATAGAGCGAGACGATCGGCGACGGCTGAAACGCCCGCGCGGTCTGGAACGGGTCGCGGTCGCGATAGCGTTCGGGTAAGAGCGGAAGCAACGCCGCAGGAGGCACCGCCAAGACAAACGCATCGGCCTCGAGCCGCTCGCCCCGGGCGAGTGTTGCGCCCACCACACGTCCTTCTTCAATGTCCACGGACTTGAGGGCGGTACGCGTTCGTACAGCCCCGCCGCGTGCCTCCAGATACGCTGCCACGCCATCGCTAAATAACGGTCCTAAACCCGCCGCGCCCATCCCCATCGCTCCGCTTGTCCGCCCACCCAAAAACAGCCGGGTGGCCGCTTTGACAAACGGTTCGGCCGCCGCCTCGCGCGGTGACGTATTCATGATCGCATAGACCAATGGATCCCAGAATTTGCGTATCGATTCTTCGTCCTGCCCGATCTCGCGCAGCCAGCGGGAGACCACCATGCCGCGGACCTTGCGTGTGCCGCGGAGACGCGCGGAAAGTAGCGCGGGGCCGACCCGCAACAATCGCAGCCGACTTTGCCACGACAGCAGATCGAAACCCAACAGAGCGCTCAACAGATGAAACGGAGCGGGCCACCATCCGCCATCGAACTTCGAAACCCGGCCCCCGGGGTGAACGTAGGCCGAGCGTAGGCGGTTCGAGAGCGCCAAGTGCTCTTTGCCCCCCAGCCGTTCGAGCAACCGGAGAGTCTGGCGATAGCAGCCCGCGATCAGGTGCGGACCGACATCGACCAAGTCGCCGGTCTGGCGGTCGCGATAGCTTCCGGCTCGTCCACCGAGCGTGGGCCGCCGTTCGAGAAGTTCGACGGAGAAGCCTCGTCCGGCCAGCATGGTCGCGGCCGCGATTCCGGCCACGCCGCCTCCTACAACGACGTAACGTCTGTCCATGGCCGCTTTCCCAACATCACAGTGCGTACGTATAACGAGATCGCGACCCAGAGTTTTGCGGGGTTAGAAACACGCGGCCGTTCGCGGAAAACATCGTAGTCCATTTCCGGGATTCTCTTCAGAATGCGGTGGTAGATCTGTCCCATAATCTCGGCCGGAAACAGATTCGGGGTCCATATCGTTTCGCCCAGAGCCCGCGAACGCGCGTAAACCTCCGAAGCGCGCTCGACGCCATGGGCCATCAGCGCGGAGAAACATTCGCCCGGCCGCTGTTCCAGGAGTTCTCGTTCGGTCACACCGAAACGTTCCAGCTCATCGAGGGGGAGGTAGATGCGGCCGATCTCAGCGTCGCTGGCCACGTCGCGGAGGATGTTGGTCAGTTGCAAAGCCAATCCCAACTCGCGAGCATAGTCGCGGGTGCGCGGGTCCTCGTAGCCGAAGATCTCAATGCACAAAAGCCCCACCGCGGAAGCGACACGGTGACAGTAGCGCTCCAAATCCGCGAATGTGTCGTAGCGGGAGACGTGCAGATCCATTTCGCAGCCATCGAGAACCTCATCGAAATGCTTTCGAGGCAGTGGAAAACTCGTAAGCCCATGCTCGGCGAGATCGCGCATGATCGGATGCCCGGGCCGCCCGGCGAAACAATCGTCAAGTTCGCGCCGCCAAGCGTCGAGATCCGCTGCCGCGCGCGCTTTGTCGGGTTCCTCGTCGACAATATCGTCGCTGTGACGGCAGAATGCGTAGACAGCGTTCAAGGCCTCCCGCTTTTCGCGGGGCATGAGGAGAAAGGCCGCGTAGAAGTTGGTTTTGCTGGCCCGGGTCTGTTCGCCACTGTAACTCATGCTTCCGTCTCTGTTCCATTCGCGGGGCGTATCGGCTCGGCGAACGTCGGTTCCGTATCGCGCGGGCAGGGAGCCTCCAGCGGTAAGCACGCGCGAAAAAGCAACCGCAGCCAGTCGGCTTTCGAGACCGTGGGCCGCCACGCAAGTGTATCGTAATTTCCGGCTTCGACGTGGTCCATGATACGCATTCCGCCCAGCCAAACCAGCCGTAGTTCCCAGCGTAGCGGTGGGCGGACCCGTTCCGGTAACGACCGCCCCGCCTCGAACAAGCGTCTCGTGCGCTCGATCTGAAACCGTAGCAGCTCCCGAAACCCGTCGGATGCGCGGCGTTCGAGGATGTCACGCTCATCGACGCCGAACCGCGCCATCTCCTCTAGCGGGATGTAGAGACGATCCTTGTCGATATCCACGGAGAGATCCTGCCAGAAGTTGGCCAGCTGCAGCGCGGTGCAGATCATGTCCGAGAAGCGCGCCCGGCGCTCGTCACGGTAGCCCGACAGCCAGAGCACGATCCGGCCCACGGGATTGGCCGACCGGCGGCAGTAGTCGAGGACATCCTCGAAAGTCTCGTAGCGTTTGGTGGTGACATCCTGCCGGAAGGCCGAAAGCAGATCGTGGTACAGCCGAACCGGGAGGTTATGTCTGCGCAACGTGTCGCCCAGCGCAAGGAAGACCGGATCGTCGCTGGGTTCGGTCAGGCAACGGTCGAGCGCCGTGCCCCAGCGATTCAGCTCGTCGAGCCGTTCGCGGGGCGGCGCATCGCCTTCGTCGGCGACATCGTCCGAACCCCGGGCGAAGGCGTACGTCGCCCAGATCGCGGGCCGGACGTTCGACGGCATCAGGCGCGAGGCGACGGGGAAGTTCTCGTAATGCCCCTCGGTGATCCGGCGGCAGTGTGCGTAAGCGTCGCTGAGGTTCATGGCCTGTATAGCAAAGCGGAAAGCGGGCGATTGGGGAAGCGGGCCAGCGCTGCCGCCGAGGTTCTTGCCGGGCCGGGTCATCCGTGAAACACTGTCGGCTAGGGTGAAAGTCGCGGCGGCGGTGGCATTCGGTACATTACGCCGCGTGAAGGATGGGTCCCATGTTGAATCTAAATCGTATCTCCGTCCGTGGTTTCAAGTGTCTGGCGAGTGTCGAGGAACTCGAACTCCGTCCTCTCACGGTTGTAATTGGTGCGAACGGTTCCGGCAAGACTTCCTTTTTGGATGTGTTTTCACTACTGGCCAAATCCGCAAGAAGAGGGCTAAACGACTGCATCTCCGATTTAGGCGGCATCAAATCGATTTTGCCCCGGGACGGCAAGACCGATACGTTGATGGTTACGGTGGAAATGCCTATACCGAAGGGCACTCCTCTGCATTACGCACTCCATCTCGAGTCGGATGGCATGCGGTATGAGTGTGTGTTAGAAGAGCTCTGGGGACACCTGAAGACAGATTCTTCTTTTAAGGTGAGATACATCGAGTCGGTAGCCGGGACAACCACGTATTGCGACGACTCACGCGAAAGACAGGAAACCGTAAACTGGGAACACAATCCCCTTGAGACAGCGCTGTCCCAAGTTCCCAAGGTGTACAAAGAGCTGGAGTCGTTGCGGAAACGACTTTCTTCATTGACCTATTACGCGGCGTTAGGATTCGACACAACCCAAAACAGCCGTGTCCGCTCCCCGCAACAGATGCGGCCCGCCGACCTGCCCGGCCCCAAGGGGGAGTATCTGGTCTCGTGTCTCTATTACATGAGAGAGACGGACCCCGACCGCTATGAGTCGATCCACGACACGCTGAAGGCCGCGTTCCCGAATTTCGAGCGTCTCACGTTTCCGCCGGTCGCTGCGGGGACGCTGGCCCTGGCCTGGCATGAACGCGGCCTCGATTCTCCGTTCTACACCCACGAGCTTTCGGAAGGAACGCTTCGCTTCTTGTGGCTGGTCACCCTCTTGCAGAGCCCCGGCCTGACCGGCATCACACTTATCGACGAGCCCGAAGTGAGCCTGCACCCGGATTTGCTGCGATTACTGGCGGACCTGATGCGTGAGGCGTCGGAGCGAACACAGCTGATCGTGGCCACACAGTCCGAAACCTTGGTGCGCTTCCTCGAACCGAAGGAAGTCTTGATCTGCGATATGGAGGAAAGACAGACGACGATGACCTGGGCGGACAACTTGGACCTGGACGAATGGTTGGAGGATTACACCCTGGGCGAACTGTGGCGTAATGGGCACCTGGGGGGGCGGCCATGAGAATTGCGATCCTGGTCGAGGGCAAGACAGAAACGGCGTTCAAAGAGAGTCTGAATAAATTCCTGGAGACAAGACTGTCGGACAGCAAGCCCAAACTGGATTTTCGTAACTCAAAGGGGAGGATACCGAAACAACACCAGTTGAAGCGCGACGTCGAAAGACTACTGCGCGTAGGTCCAAGAGCGGCCGATGCGGTGATCGCGCTAACCGACGTCTACACGGGACAACACACAGGACAACCAGATTTTAGGGATGCCGCCGATGCGAAGAGGAAGATGAAAGAATGGGTTGGAGACGGCCTCGCGTTCTATCCCCACGCCGCGCAGTATGAGTTTGAAGCGTGGCTGCTTCCATACTGGGAGGAGATACGGAAGCTCTCGGGAACGACCAGGAACGCGCCGCCAGGCCAACCGGAGAACGTCAACCACAACAAGCCTCCCTCACATTGGATAAGAGAAGTCTTCAGCGGCAACCAGAGAGGCCGTCATTACGTGAAACCTCGTGATGGAGCGAGAATCTTGCGGAACCAGGATTTGGCGGTGGCGGCCAATCAGTGCCCGGAGTTGAAGGCTTTTCTGGACACGATCCTGACGCTCTGCGAGGGCGATCCCCTTCCCTAACCGGCTACAATCCAACGCCCCCCAGCCCCGCTACCGCCCCTACCGGACGAGTGTCCCGTACAAACCGAGTTCGCAGGGCTTGAACTTTACGCCATCGCGATACAATCAGAGTGAGAAGGACGGCGACGCGGGTCGTTAAACCGAACGATCGCGTTGGGGAGTGGAATATACCACCAAGAGAAGCGGAGACCGGCAAATGGCACCCCATGCACGGCGCGGACGGCAACTCAGTCTCGAAGAGATGAATGTCCACGCGAAAATCATAACCGGATACGGAAATATCGAGTTGGAGTTCTTCCCCAAGACAGCCCCCAATCACGTCTCGAATTTCATTAATCTGTCCCGCCAGAAGTTCTACGACGGCGTTCAGTTCCATCGAGTGGTCGAGGGTTTCGTCATCCAGGCAGGGTGCCCCTTCACGCGGAAAAAGATACGCTCGAAGTACGGCGTCGGGAACGCGGGATACACGGTCAACGAGGAGTTCAGCGCGCACAAGCACGTAGCGGGGACGGTCTCGATGGCCCGGGGCGACGATAAGAACTCCGCCAGTTCGCAGTTCTTTATCTGCGCGAGCCCGAGTGATTCGCTGGATTACCAGTACACGGTTTTCGGCCACGTGTTCTCGGGCATGGACACCGTCATGCGGATCAACTCGGTTAAGACGGACGCGAAAAGTATCCCCATCGTTCCCGTCTTCATCAAGAAGATCGATATCGTCCAACCCGAAGAAGAATAACCGCACCCGCCAATCGGCGGTGACTCCAGAGGGCCACGCGAACCTTCCGTAGATGAGAACAGGTTTCCGAAGCGGCCTAAACATACCGCTAAGCCCCAATCACGCTTAAGATAGAGCGTTTGCTGAGACAATTGTCCGCAAGCCCCCCCCGTGTCTGGGAGACCGGAGACGAACCGAGGTGAATTATGAGAAAACAGACCCCGTTCGCGGCCACCCTGTGCATTGCTCTGACGTTGCCAGCGCTGGCCGAACGCTCGTACCTGGATATCTCCGAAGCAAAAGTGAATCTGGAGGTCGGGGAGATCCTGCTGGATCCGGTGCTATCCCAAGACGGGCTCAGGCTCTACGCGGCTCAGCGTTCGGACGGGGAAGACCCGACGAACTCGCGCGTCAGTAACCACATCGTCATGAGGGAGCGTAAGAGTCTGTCGCAGGCCTTCGGATCGATTCGCGGCTTTCCGGGTATCAAGTCTTCCAAGCGAGACCGGGCTCCGTGGGTGTCGGCCGACGGGCGCACGTTGCTGCTAGCGTCCACACGCGACGATGGCAAAGGCGGTTCGGACCTTTATCGCTGCACGTGGAATGAGACCAATGGGCTGTACAGCAGTGCTCGACCGGTCGCCTCGGCCAACGATTCGGTCAACACAGCTGCGAATGAGTCGTTCCCGTGCCTGAGCGATGACGGTTTGGTGCTTTACTTCGCCTCCGACCGGGCCGGTGGACGCGGCGGCTGGGATCTTTATTACGCGATGCGCGACGCGGCAGACAAGCCCTTCGGCGCTCCCCGAGCGCTGGCGGGGGCCAACTCCGCCCGGGATGAGTACACTCCCCGGCTGGATCGCGACGGCCAAACCCTGTATCTGACCCGGGGCACGATGGGTGAAGCCAAAACGGAACGAATCCTGGTCTGCACGTTGGCGGGCGGGGGTGCGAGCGAACCGTTGGAGTTGGCGGAGCTGAACTGCGTGAATGGAGCGTCGGGAGCCGCGCCCTCGGGCGTCGAGTCGTTCGTCTATCTCCGCGACGGCGTGCTGACCGAGGCGAAAGGCGACGTTGCCAAGAGCGTCCGGCGCGAAGAGATCGCGGCAGGGTTCCTCTTTCCCGAAGGCCCGGCCTTCGACCCGAAAGGCAATCTGGTCTTTTCCGCATGCAACAGCAAATCGGTGGTGCAAGTCAACCGCGACGGCCGGATCGAAACCTACGTCAACACCGGTAGCCAGCCCAACGGACTGGCCTTCGACCGCAAAGGTAATCTCTATGCCGCCGACGCGCCGCTAACCGCAGTCCTGAAAATCCTGCCGGACCGGTCGTTTACCGTCTTCGCGGATCACGTGGGCGACCACAAGTTCCTCTCGCCGAACGACCTTGTTTTCGACCGGAACGGGAATCTCTACTGCACCGACCCAGTGGGTTGGACCCAAGACGTTCCGACCGGTTACGTCTATCGAATCGCCCCGGACGGTACGGTGGAGATCGTCCTGGAAGGACTGCTGACACCGAACGGCGTCCAGCTCAACAAATCACAAAACACTCTGTACGTCTGCTCGACAAAGGAAAACCGGGTGATTCGGGCACCCATCGGCCCCGACGGCAAAGTCGGCAAGATGGTGACCCACGCGGAAGTTCCCGCACCGGACGGGATGAGTGTGGACAACCTTGGAAATATCTACGTGGCCTCGTATGCCGAGGGCGCGGTTTTTGTCTTCGATCCGAACGGGAAACCCCTGGCGCGGCTGCACGGGGGTAGCCGAAATACGACCAATGTCTGTTTTGGGCCTGCAAACGACGAGTCGATCTATGTGACCAGCCCCGGCGAGGGCGTTCTCTCTCGCATGTGGATCGGCATACCGGGCCAACCGCTCTATTGTGACCGCTGAATCGGCGGTACCTGTTGTGAAGTGTCATCCGCGCAAATGAAAGTGAAACGATGCCATCTAAACCACCTGCAACCAAGAGCGCTCTCCCCGAGCTGATCGACACGCCTGCCCTGCTCCGCCGCCTATGCAAGCGGCTGGCCGATGAGCCCCGTCTCGCCATCGACACGGAGTTTGTGTCGGAACGTACCTATTACCCCGTTCTGGGTCTGGTACAGATCGCGGCGGGCGATGTCTGCTCGGTCGTGGATCCGATCGAGATCGAGGATATTTCGCCTCTGCGCGATCTGCTGACGTCGCCAAAATCGATCAAGGTCTTCCACGCCGGGAATCAAGATTTAGCGCTGTTTTACGAGGTTTTTGGGGAAGTCCCAAGCCCGGTCTTCGATACGCAACTCGCGGCGGCCTTCGTGGGCTACGGAGAACAGGTTTCGTACGCCAAACTTGTGGAGCGGATTTCAAAAGTGAGTCTGTCGAAACAGGCCGGGCTTACCGATTGGACGCGCCGTCCTCTCAGTGCAAAACAGCTCAGTTATGCACTGGACGATGTGCGCTACCTGCTGGAAATGCACCAGCGTCTGCTCGACCGGCTGGACTCGATGGGCCGAGGCGAGTGGTTCCGAGAAGAGCTGGATCGTCTGGGATCGCCCGAAACCTATCAACGGCCGGAACCGGAGGCGATGTTCCAAAACGTGAAACGTTGGAGCACGCTCGACCGCCGCAAACTGGCGATTCTGCGCGAGCTGGCGGCGTGGCGTGAACTCGAAGCCCGCGAGCGCGACCGTCCGCGCGGCCGCGTGGTCAGCGACGATATTCTGGTGGAGATCGCTCGGCTCGCTCCGGACCATCCCTCAACGTTGAAGAACATCCGTCCCCTTCATCCCCGTGAACGAAAACGAAGCGGTAACGCCATTGTGGAAGCGGTCCAGCGCGCCGTGGAGTTGTCTGAAAGCGAATGGCCCTCACTCCCGAAACGGCGTCCGGGCAGACGTCCGGAAGTGCCGGGAGTGATCGAGCTGCTGAACGCCTACCTACGGTGCCGCGCCGAAGCCGAGCAGATCGCACCCCGCTTCGTGGCTACCCGCGACGAACTCGAACAGCTGGTTAAGTTTCATGGCAACGCCGATTTCGACAGCCGATTGTTGCACGGTTGGCGGCGCAAGATGGTCGGACGAGACCTGCTTTCTATTATTGAGGGTCGACGTGCGGCAATTGTCGACCGGGAGAAGAACCAAATCCGTTTGGTGAAACCCGCCACGGCGGAATGAGTTCGAGTTGGAGATGTTGAACCATGACAGTTATCGCAGTGGCCTCGGATCATGTCGGATTTCAGCTGAAGGAGACGGTCAAGGACCATCTCCGGAGACGAGGTCTCCAAGTCCTCGATTTCGGCTGCGACGGTCCCGAGTCGGTCGACTGGCCGGAAGTGATCTATCCCGCGGCGGCATCGGTTTCGGACGGCGAAGCGGAGATCGGTATCCTGATGGACGGTGCGGGTTTTTCGGCGGGCATGATCGCCAACCGCCTGCCGGGATTGCGTGCGGCGGTCTGTTGGAATGTTCAAACCGCTCAGCTCGCGCGGGCACACACCAACGCGAACGTGCTTTGCATCGGAGGCGGCATGCTGGAGACGGCTGCGGCAGTGGAGGTTGTGGAGAGTTTCTTGAGCACCGATTTCGAGGACAAACCCCGCTACGCGAGGCGTCTGGCGCAACTCGAAGCGCTCAGCCGCCGCCTGAGCGGTCCCGTCCGGGGTGCGGGCGGAGGAGACGGCCGTCCCGGACGTACGGTGGTCACCGCCGAAGATATCGTTCGCGCCGCGTCGATGGGCCGAATCTACGAGCCCACCCCCGATGAGATGCTGACCCCCGAGGCTCAGGATCTGCTCGAACGCATCCGCTCGAATCTCAAGACAACGCCGTAGCGTAGCCCCTCCCGAACGTCTACTTCGGCGGCGGCCAGTTGAGGTGGCGGTGTAGGAAGTCGAACGTGCCGACGCCGTGGATACTGTGCGGCCCGTCGAAGAACTCGATCTCGGTTCGGTCGCCGAGCCCCATTTTAACATAGAAACGCTTTGTCCGCGCATACTCATACGCGACCCAGCGGTCGGGCGCGACACCGTCGTCGTGCCCCCGCTCGACCATAAAGGGGCGGGGAAAGATCAGACGGCTCATTTCTGCGTAGTTATACGTGTTTCCTAGATTGAATTCGGGCATATCGTACTCGCCGGTGAAGAGATAACTGTAGCGATGCGACGCGGAGACGACCTTCCAAATCCACTCGTTGTAGTCGGCGGAACAGATCGACAGACAGTAGCGGTCGAGCAGAGGCGGAATCCGCATCGCGGTCTTTCCTCCATAACTGAGCCCATAGAACGCCATGCGCTCGGCATCGACGTAGGGGAGCGAAGCCAACCACTCCAGCGTGACATCGTGCTGCCGAACAATGAAGGAATAAAGCGATTTGCGTAGCGGTTGCGCTTTGCGTAGCACCTGCCGAAACGTATTCTTGCCGATGTAAGGATTCTGCGGTGCGTAGGTGATAAAGCCGCGGTCCGCGAGTTTGCAGGCGTAGGCGTGGTAGGCGGGATTCTCGCGGTCGGGATTGGCGACATCGATGGGGCGTCCTTCGAGCCCATGTTGACAGACAACGACCGGACGCTTTTCGCCGGGTTGGATATTCTTGGGCAGGAGCAGAATCCCGTAGGCGTAGACATCGGGAAAAATATCCAGAACGACCTCGTATCCGGTGAAGTTCAACGTGTCGTAGACTTGCCGGGTGCGCGGGTTGGGCGGCAACGCGGCCTTGGGGAGAGGGCCGATGATGTTCTCCCAGAAGTCGCTCCGGTATTCCTCGACGGTGGCCATGAACGGCTGGGCACCGGTCCGGTCGGCGTTCTTCCAGAACGCGTCACGCACGGATTCGCTCTCGTGCATGAGACGCTGAGTATCTTGCAGGATATCGACGTACTGACGCTTCCGCCGGGCGGTGGTGTCGAACGCCTTCCCCACGGCGCTGAGTTGCGGCGAGTTTCCAGACGGGGCGAGAGCGGCCTCCAGGCCCAGTGCCTGCAAGAGGGCCGCCAGAGCCTTCTCCGCGCCAAAGACGCTCTCCGAAGCGCGCACGAAGGCCGGAGGCGTGGGTGGGTTCATATCCTTCAGCCAGTCCCGGGCGCGCGAGACCTCACGTTCGACATCGTCAATCGAAGGTTGGGTGAGCCTCCCGGGCGCGGCCCCATCATGCTCCTCGCCGGGTACGGGATACTCGGTCTCAGGGTATCGCCCGGCTTCGACGATCAAGCCGCGAGGTGCGATCAATCCCGCGATCTCGGCATCGCCGAACATCTCCAGCAACGCCCAGACATTGCGGGCAATGGGCTCGCTGTGAAGAGTCTCACGAGGTTGGAAGTAGCCACTGACAAGCGTGGCATCGAGCCGGGTGTCGAGCGCCGCCGCGTAAAAAGCCGCCGCGCCGCCTTCACCATAGCCAATCGCACCGAGAGGCCGGGCGGGAGCGTCGGAACGCAGCCAGTCGACCGCCGCCAACACGTTCTGAACTTCATAGCCGAGCACGGTTCGCCCCATCGGATAGGCAGCCCGCCAGAGAAACTCGCGCTGAGAGATGCGGACGTGACGACTGCCCGGCTTGCCGGAAAAGGTGTCATTCCGGTCAATCGAGGAGATCGCCAGAACCCGGCAGCCGCTTTCAGCCAGCCGTCGTGCGAACTGGGCCGCGGCGGGAAGCGTTCCATCCAACCCGGAGATCGCCTCGGGCGAGTGGTCACAATCGGGTAGCGCGATGAGATCGGCCAGGGGTGGATTTCGGGGGACGAGCAGAAGCCCCTCACCCCGGAGATCGCGGAGAACGTTCCAACGTACGGCGTAAACATCGTAGGTCTCGGCCGTGGCCACGAGCGCGCTCGGCTCCGTCCCCCCGGGCAGGAGGGGAGACGACAACTCCATCGCGACGGGATCGCGAGCGTCCACAACGCCAAGAAGGTGCGCCAGGCGCTCGCGATTGGGTGTCACCGACCGCGTATAGGCTTCGTGAGACGAGAAATCGCGATTCCAGTGCTTGGCGCGCGCTTTGATCGACGCGTCCGTCTCCCGCTGCAGATAGAGGTCGATCCCCGCGACCATCTGGGCCGCAAGATCGCCCTGTAACGTGAGCGGCTGGGTCCCAGGTAAGGGCTCGGCGAGGGCCAAGCCCGATCCCCCAAGCAGCGGGAGAAACAAGATCCACAGCGGCCATCCGTATGACTGTCGTCGCTTCATTCGCCTACCTTCGCGCTCGCGATCTGCGGTCCTATATCCATTCGCATCCGTTGGATGATACCACGACAGGAAACGATCTGCCTATCGGTTTTCGGGTGCGTTTGCCAGATGGAAAGGGCTCAGATGAACGGAGGGAATTGGAAAGTAAGATAGTACCTAACTGGAGAGAGGCAGAGTCGGTCGCCACACCCGGTACTCCGCTATCCCTGTAACATGGTTCCAAGCGAGGCGCTCCGAGTCCCCGGGACGCTGAAGAACGCGCCGATCGATCGGTCGGCAGGCTCGGTGCGGAACTCCATCCAAGACGCAGCCTGGAGGATCCGGCCATCATGGATAAAGACGGCCCGGTCGGAGAGAAACTCCGCCTCCTCAAGGTAGTGGGTAACATAGAGCACGGTGAGGCTGAGTTCGCGGTGGAGATCGCGGATCAGCCGGGCCAGGTCCTTCCGCTGGTGGGGGTCCAACGCGGTCAACGGCTCATCCAAGAGCAAGAGTTTGTGCCCCGGAGCCAGTGCGCGGCATAGCCCCACACGCTGGCGCTCTCCGCCTGAGATTTGATAGGGGAGTTTCTTGTCGATCCCGGTGATACCCAAGCGCTCCTGCATCCTGCGGATGGCGCGGTCGCGCGCGTCGCGAGCGAATCCCCGCCCCGCGAATCCACTCCGAATGTGGGCGATGACAGTACGGTTCTCGGGGATGGGGTAGTCCTGGCTCATAAAGCCCACGGCGCGGCGCGAGGGAGCGATCCAACGCTGCAAGGGGGAGAGAGATCGACCGCCAACCGTGATCCGGCCCTTGGTGGGGCGTTCGAGCCCCCCGATCAGCTTCAGGAGAAGGCTCTTACCCGCACCCGAAAGGCCCAACACAGCCCAGCAGACGCCATCGGGGACGGTCAAAGTGTAGTCGTGGACGGCCCAACCGGTTTGGAACCGCTTCTTGATCCCTTCGAGTACAACTTCGGGCATAGCGTGGCTAAGAGGCTTTCTTGGGATCGAGTGGGACTACACGTTCGGGTCGAGGCCGACGGTTACCAGCGCATGTTCTGCACGACCACCTGTTTCTTGACCGGATCGTAGACATACTCACCGCCGAGTGGATCCTCAGGGGCCTTGTCGAGCGTCATCCACTCCTGTTCAAAGAGCTCGTCGAGCGACTCGAGCGGTAGGCCCGGCTCCACATTCTCGTAGTGGGAGACATAGCCTAACTGACTGTCATTAAACATGTCGAGTTGTTGCTCTTGCAGCGAGGCGAGCGTGGCGCGGGATTCGATGCTCGTGACCGGAACGTTGTCTGCACCGGGCGCCTGCAACCAGAGCCGTAGAGGCGATTGCCCGGTGCGGTCGAAGAGCAGCCTGCGAACATCCTTGCTCCCTTCGGTGAGCAGCTCGAAGACACCCATTTGGCTGTCCCGTCCCTCTTGGCCCTCCTTCTCGAAGATCTCGTCGAGATGATCGTTTATGGCTTGCTGCAACGCACCTTGCTCGATCAGG
>CAYTDF010000016.1:0-16799 GCA_964436365.1 uncultured bacterium
CGTCAACCAGCTCGTCGGCTTTCCGTTCCGCGCTCTCAAAGGCTAGGCGATCGATTTCGCTACTGGGGACACCGACTCCGACACGGCAATCCGTGAGCAGCGTATAGAGGATACGTGCCGGGTTGTGAGAGAAGGTGGAAAGAAAGGGGTGGTCGGCTATACAGCGATAAACCGTCCCCGAGAGCGACGAGTCCGTACAGGAGACCGCCTCTACGTCGGGCCCGAAGAAGCCCTGCGTAAATCCTGTTTCGGTGGCAAGCGTCAGGTGTCGGCTATGTCCTTTCCAGCCCGCGTCATCCCAAATCCCGGCGGGCTGGTTGAGCCCTGTGTGCGTCAACAATTGGAAAGTCCCGTAAGTTTCCGCATTGCGCTCGATCGTCAGTCGAGTATCTTCCGACGCGGTCGGTGTGCTATAGAGAACGTTCCAGCCATTCGACAGTGTCGACACATCGTTGAGGGCGTCTTCGATCGCGCGAGCAATCCCCCCGGGTGAAGTCGCCAGCGTGGCCAGGTGATACGTCCCGGTGGGAATCGAAGCGCTGAGATAACCGTCGCCGCCAATATCCGAGTCGTAAATATCCAAGTAGCGATTATGGTCACCGATAGCGACCCGACCGTAGGTCGATGCGTCTTCCGGGTCGTCGTAGATACGTCTGCATCGATAGCCGTCGACCGTCCACGTGATCGGTGGAACCAGGCCGGAAGCCGAGTCGGCCGTTTCGCGAAAATGTGCCCACGCGAGTGCAGTGTAGGGATAGTCTTGATCGATGGGAAGATGAAATGAAACATTCTCGACATCGTCGGAAGCCGCACTGGCAAAACCCCGAAACCCATTCTCCCGCTCGCCGAGAAAGACTGCCGGCCCGCGCACAACGAAGTCGTCCGAATCGGAGCGGGGTGGTGTATTGAGTGCGCGTATGTCGTACACGTCACTCACAGGACCCTCACCAAGCGCGAAAACCAGGTTGGCGAAGCGGTCCCGACCACGGTCGTCGATCGCGATTACATTGCCGCTGACACGCACCCGCCCCAATACAATCGGAACCGTACGAATACCGCTAACTTCCGGCTGGGGTTGATCGAATTCGTAGCGGGATGGCGAGCGGTCACTCAAGAGCCCCCCGAGGAGAGACCGAGCGCCCAAGGAGAGGCCGGAAGAGATGGATACCGATCGAACTCCCGCAAGGAACGAACCACTCCCTTCGGCGGCCACTCCACGCAGTCCGCCCGCAATGGCGCTGAATGTTTTCAATAGATCGACCATGACGTCACCACGAATCCCGTATTCCACCCTACAAACGACGATGCCACGCAGCGGCTGGGCCACTGTCACGCACCCAAAGAACGCGCAGGTCGGCTGTGTCACTCGATCGCGCGGAAGGTCACTGGTTTCCGTTGGGCATCTTGCAGATGAAGAAAGCCGCTGAACCGCGGCTCCGTTGAAAGGGTGCCCGACAACACTTGCGACAGGGGGTAATAGGCGTCGGTTTGGATCGCACAGGCTTCCCAAGTCTTGGGACAGCCTCGAACGATCGAGAAACAATCGCCCGGTTGCGGCGTGGCCGGGAGCGGAACACTAAGCAGAACGCGTTGGTCCTGGGTGGTGAAGCGCACGGTGCTGCGAGAGATTGTCTCCGCCGATTCTTCACCGCCGAGGCGGGTAAAGTAGACTTCTCCGCCATCCCAATGGTTATCGTCTTGCGTGAGTTGATCGGAGACAAACGACCAACCGGAGGGCTCTGCCGGATCGGTGCTCACGGTCAGGTCGTTCAGACGAACGGGAAGGTAGGGCTTGGTTTCGGTCGCGGGTGTCGCGACGGTCTCCGAGTCCACGCCGCACCACGCATCACCGAACGTCCAGTGGCATGTTTGTTGATACCGGCGTACGGGAAGTCCCAAGTACTGAAACGAATGACGGGAGAAGCACTCGACCGTGATACCCAGTTCGTCAACGGCGATTCGATCGATGACACCGTGAAACACCGGATGGTACTCGGCTGAATCGTCCAGCAAATCGGCGAACACGGCTTTGATCGCAACTTCGGTTCCACGAACGTCACCCGTCGAGAAGTACTCACTGTACCGCTGGTCGACGTTCCCGATGCGAATCGTGCTCCAATCGTCTTCCGTGCGCACTTTGCGCGATATCGATTCACGATCGATCGGGCAAGCTGAATAGGTGACACCTCCAAAGATCACGTCCCGGAGTTGGTTGGCCGCCAGATAAAGCGTTGTCGCCGTTCCGCCGAGTGCGAACTCGTAGAGTTCGATGGGTTGGCTCTCGCCTTGATTCCACTTCTGGTCGAAAGTGCTTGAAACCATCGCGCCACCTCAAAACCGTTTATCGAGATCATCGTCGGCAGGGCGCACAAGCGAAATATCGCTTGCACAGCGCGGCCTCGTTGGCCGGTCGCTCGGCGTTTTCCAATCGGACACAACTCTTGCGAGACACGTTAATCCATGAGCGACTCGCGAATGGCGACTTCGCAGGTACTCAGAAACTGAGCCTGATGGGTCGCCGCGCGCTGCACACGCTCAAACGCAGCACCTGTGACCGGCTCCACCAACGCCCCCACTTCGAAGGTCGTAGGCAAGGTCGGCAACGGGTCGATCCCCAGTTCGCATCCAACGACTGTGTGAATTGCGGCCAGTCCATAGACCGACTGGTGGCTAGGACGAGGATCGTAGAGCGCCACAAAGTTCCCATACTCCCCGACCGAGCGGCGGCCCGTATACGACCTCTCCCCCGTTCGGTTCTCCGTGTTGCGAAACCCCAATGTTCCCAAGAGGCTCGTCGAATCCGGTCCCGAAAACGAATCGCCGTCCCGCAGCAAACCCAGCAACGCAAAGGTCACCGTGCTCGAGAGCTCGAAGCGTCTCTCCGTGACCGTGGTGCGAACCGCGTAGGTTCCGCTCAGCGTGGAGGCGTTTAAGCGAGAGGTCAGCGAATCTGAGAGATCGGCAAAGCCTCGGTACGTACAGTCGGGCACTGTGATCTCCACATCGGCGTCGGAAGCCAGTGTGAGAGACTCATTGACCACGAACCGCTGGTTGCCACCCGCCACAACGTCGAACCGCAACGCGGCAAACGGCAGGTCGGCGCTGGTAACAACTCCATACGCTTCAACCGCGAGTGTCGCTTGAGTCGCCAGCGCGGGGGCGCTCAAACGCGCCTCCATATTGAATGAGGGCATGAGGAACGCTTCGGCTGGTCCTTTTCGCGCACGCCAAAACGCGTTCACGGCGGATAGACCGGCCGTGCCGCCTTCCGACGCCATGGGTCGCCCCACATATCCAAGTCGCCAACCCTGCCGATATCGCCCGCCCCACAGGTCGTAGCATTGCCGCACACCGGTGCTCGATTCACTTTGATTCACCTCGACCTCTTCCCTAGTCGCCAAACGGTCTGGAAACGGCCAGCGTGGATAGATTCCTATTGTCATGATGTCCTAAAGAAACAGCGGATTTCCGCGCCTTCGCTCACGCTGAATAATGGCTCCCAGAAAATCGGGATTCCGAGACAGCAACTCCAGAAGATGACGTTCCGTTTCAGCGCCGCTCGTGGGATAGGCCCGTGGCGAGTCCTGCTCGTCGGTAAAGCTCTCCCAGTCCATTTCGGGCGTCCCGGCAAACGTTGCATCGATCGAGCGTGCACGCCCGCGACCCGTGCGTGTCGTGGGACCAACCCCCAAGGTCTTGGCCAGATCGTAGGCCATCTCTTCGTGGCTCGCGCTCCGGCGTTCCCAGCGCTTCGCCAGAGTGACGGCATCGGGCAACTCTTGGCTCGCTTCGAAAAAGAGGCCGGAGAGTTTCTCACGAAACCGCGCCCCAAAGGCGAACAGCGTATCGAAGAATCCCAAAGCCATTTCCGTTCCTTTCCAGTGATTCTTAATGCAGAGCTCTTCTCAGACGCCTGCACGTCAGTACGTCAAGAATCTTGGCTCAGTATGTTCACGCCCGAGCTGAACGTGGACAGCGTTTGGATGTCTCCCCAGCATTCGACATCCACGCCGAGCGTAACTGCACCGTCGCTGCCCTCGCGTTCGGAAAAGCGAATCGCCCCGGGATCGACATAGCAACCCAGGTAGCGCCGCCCGAAATGATGGGTCGTATCGCCGCCCGGTTTTCGGTAGAGGCGTTCGATATGAAGAAGTCGGTACCCTGCGGGCAAAGCCGGGATCGTGACAACTTCGTTTCCGACGCTCAGTGTGGCTGTCTCTCGGGCGTCCCGAAGTTCGGGGTCGAAGGAGATATCCTGAACCGGAGACTCGAAGTTGACGAATCGCACAAAGTCGTACACATACCGGCTCAAGAGATGGGCGTTCATACGAAAACAGACGGGTTCGGCCGTAGCGCCGTGCTCTCCGGTCACGAAATGCCAGGAACGATCGACACCCGCATAACTCTGGATGGCGCGAAGAGGCGGTTTACGCCGGTCGGCAGGTGCCGAAAAATCGTATTCGGGAAAACACCACTCGAGGTACAGCGGCAGAGTCGTGAGCGTATCGATTGCGGACTCCACTGTATTGCCGCGATAGTAAATCCGCGTGACACCTTCGAGAGGTAGATAGGGATCGAAGACAGTCAAGATTCACGCCTCACTTTCTTCCAGATATCGCAAGCCAAACCGCACTCCATGACGCATCACACCGGAGGGGAGAGGATCGAGCGCCTCAGATTTGACATCGACGACGTGAATCCACCCGTAGGAAACGGTGCTAAGAGTCGCCACCCGCGTGTCGTAAAACGGAAGGCTTCGTCCCACCGGCCAGGGTTGTCGGACCCGATCGGCCAGTTCGCCTCCTCTTCGCGTATCCACGCGCCCTTCTCCGCCCGATTCCTCGCGTACCAAGAGCGTCACATCCAGTTCTGCACGCACCGAACGGCCGAACCGATCCCCGCGAAACGGATGGCTACGCCGTGGCCCACCGCGTTCGAGAATCCGCAGAGTCACATGCGCCCACGTCGTGGCCTCTGTAGCCACAAAGCCGCTGCCGAGCCAATGCACGCTCATCTCCAGCGGACGAGCGATCTCGGTATGGAATAGGTAGCTCAGCGTCCCCCACAGCGCTTCGTACGATCCCGTTGCCGGAAGAGTCATCCCAACCTCCTCAAGAATACGTGGTAGAAAGCGCCCGTGGGATCGAGTTCCCAGCCGATAACGGCATAGCTCACCGTCCCATCGACAATGCGGTCGCGTCGGGTCGGCACTGAAGAGAGGTGGTCGGCGGAAGCGATGAAGGTCATCTGATCGATCCGTGTCAACACGCCGTCTCGCAGTTCCTCCACGCTCCGGCTCGAGTCAAAGAGACCCCAAACATCGTCGGATGAAGTACTGTGGGTGGCTTCACCGCTCCACGGGAGCAAGGTCTCCTCGCCAGCATGGACATAGTGCACGCATCGCCCAACGCCCGCGTGCTCCACCGTTTCATGCAATAGCCACTGCAGGCCTCCACATAAGTCTTTCACGTCCCAACTCTCCTCTTCTTCCGAATGATCGTCCGTGTGATTATCGGGACACGTAGAGCCGATAACGAAGTTCCTTCACCGTGCCGCTGCACGTCCATCGAGTAGAGTCGAGGCCGAAGCCAAATACGGCGAAAGGTAGACAAGAGCCTCCGGGCAGACGGGAACGCGGTGGCGTACCGTTTCGTTCAGGCGCATCGAAACAGCGCCCACCTGAAGGTCGCCGACTCCATATCCTTGCAGGCGAAGCGCACGAACGCTCTGATCGAGGATCGACACCGCCTGTGCCAGTTGAGCGCGTTTCACACTCAGGGGAATCGG
The DNA here is from genome assembly GCA_964436365.1 of uncultured bacterium. Taxonomy (GTDB): domain Bacteria; phylum Hinthialibacterota; class Hinthialibacteria; order Hinthialibacterales; genus CAYTDF01. Next base: position 5,788 of record CAYTDF010000016.1, read on the forward strand.
GTACAACAATCGGTAGGTACTTCCGGCGTCGATAGTGTTGGAGAAAGCGGGCGATAGGGTGATCTCACCGGCCGCCGCGTCGTACCCACTCACAGCCCGCATCTCGAAACGATTCGCTCCGCTTGTGATGTACACGCTCCCGCCCGCAAAAAAGTCATCTGGGTAGGTCGTGGGTTTGATGAGGCTTTCCGCCTGAAGCACAGTCGCGGTGCTACTGCTCGAAGCGGTCCCATTCACGTAGGGATGATCGCCTCGGGGAAATCCCAGCGCTTGCTCCGGCCCCAGCGCTCCTTCACCGGAGCTCACAGCGCTACCGAATGGATAGAGTCGTGTTCCACGATACCGCAGTAGGTCCAGTTGCCGGGCCGCGGAGATCAGAGCGGCTTCGCGGCTTTCGGTCGCCAACGTCGACCATTCCAGTTCTTCTTGAAAGGAGGACTCCACAGAGAAGTGGTTTCCCGCTTCCGTCACCGTCACGTACGAATTCGCCGTCGTAGCGCCCACCGTGATATCAATGCTCATTGGCGACCTCCTGCAGACGCTCTTCGATCCCATGACAGCGGTGCCGCCACGTGTGCCGCGCCATCGCTTCTTCGTGCCCATGGCGGGCCAAACTCGCGCGTTGGCTCTCGTTTTCCAGAAGATCCGTCACGACATGCACCAACGTCCGGGCATCACCGGCTGAGGCGTAGTGGACATCCTCTTTCAGCCCCAGCTCTTCGACCTGTTCCGCCAGGGGTTCGGTAACCAAACACGCGCCAGCACCGAGCGTCTCAAAGACGCGAGACTCCAGATCGCGCGCCTCTCCGAAATGAAGATTGAGCACAATCTTGCTACGCCGTATCGCGTCGACCACGCGTTCGCCGAATTGGTTGGTCACGATGTTGACGTCGAGGTGTTTCAGTCTGCGCAGAAGTCCGAGACGGCGGGCGTTGAGACTTCCGTAGAAGAGCACATCTCGCATGGGGCGGCCTTCGGTGGGAACGGGCCCCGGCGAAAAGAGCCGCTCGTCAAATCCGTTGGAAAGAACCGACACATTCTCGGGTGCATACCCCGAACGTTGGCTCAACAAGCGATGCATGACGGTGTCATGCACCCAAACCTGCCGAAAGACATCCAACTCTTCCAACAAAGGATTATGCTGTTCCTTCCACCACACTTCCGTTGCCCAATACACGATGGGTGCCCGCATCGCTTTCAGAATGCTCAGAGGAAAGCCATCGCCTCGCTGCAAAAACACGACATGGGGATCGACTTTCTTTTCATATCCGTCGGCAAAGAGACGGAATAGATCTTCTCTTTCTTGACGGTAATCCAAATCCGTGACCTCGTGCCCGCGTCGGCGAAGTTCGTCACCGACACTGCATTCCGCGCCCCACGGTCGATTGCTCTTCGCACAGTTGATATACAGAATTCGCATCGTCTCACTCACTCCTGAGCACTCGTCCTTGCCACGGGAACAGCGGTTGCCGGGTCCAGCCGATTCGGCCTGAGAATCCCCACAGACCAGCGAGAAACCGCAGGAGCTTCCGGGGGCGTATTCAACACCTGGTAACCGGCCTGGGGAAGCAGAGATTCACTCGTCCCGTCTTGAAATTCAGCGCCGATCGCGACCCGGTCCGTAGCGCGCACCGCCGCCTCCAGTTCGCCAAGTCTTGGGTGCCGCCGCCAGATCACGGTCGCATCCCAGGCGTTCTTCAGGCTTTTCACCTCGGCGTCCTCGAGCGGATGGCCGATAATATCTCGGAACCCTCGCCCGAACGTCGGCTGTTCGGAAAGGACTTCCGCCGTCGAACGGCTCGAAACGCAGAGGTCACACAGCTTCGTCTGAAATAGATTCGTAAACAGCCGACGTAACCACAGACCGTCGTTCGGGTCGTCGACCACGAACAGCGCACGGTCAAACTGCTCTCCCACCAGTGCACGAATGATCGGCCGCCAGGTATCGTAAATCGGTCCCAGAAGTTCATCGGATTTTTCATAGCGGGCCCGAGTCTGCTGCGGCTGGCTTCGTATGTTGTGCGGACGGTATCGTTCGAACGCCTCCAAGATCGCGTTCACGACGGACTCGCCCCATTGCTCCCATGACCGTTCGGTGCGAACGAAATCGCATGCCGCTTGACCTTCATGCACGGCTCGTTCGGGCTCCGAGGTATACAGTTCCAGGATCTCGGCCAAGTGACGTACGTCGACCTCGCGCTCGGGCCAGTAGTACCCGTCCGCACGCACTGCGGACTTCCGGGTCCGCACCAGAGAACCGGTATGATTGGGTCGAACGATCTCCGTGTAGGGAGCCACGCTCGGCGCAATCACCGGCCGACCGGCTGCCAACGCCTCCAAGACCGAAAGTCCAATCCCGTCGAGTTTCGCCGGATACAGATAGATATTTCCCCAACCGTACGGACCGGGAGGTGGAACACAGCCGTACCGCCATTCGATACGTTCGTCCGAAGCGACAATCTCCGCCAATCCGGGCGAAAGACGCCACGGTTCAACTTGCGCGGCCACGATCAGCTTCGCCTCCGGGGCGCGCACGTGACGAAACGCGGTCAGCGCCTCCGCGATACCTTTTCGCCCGTTGAGCCCCAAGCGCCCCGCGTTGTGAACGAAGACTGGCTGAGCCTCAGCAGGGCTCGCCGCATAGTCGTCCGGGAAAACGCACCACGGAACGAAACGCCGCCCCGCATGCCACGCCAACGCTTCCGCGTGCCGTTCCGTATGGCACAACACGATGTCGTACAACTCGAAAATCGGAAGCGATTACGGCGTGTAATAATCGGCGTAAGCGACCAGCGGAAGACGACCGGACAGATGGTAAAGAATTCGTGGATCCTGTTGTTCGTTAAAGATCAGCAGTTCAATGCCCTGCGCCTCGATCCAGGCCTCCATTTCGGCCGTATCGATTCCGGTCCCCGTCACACCGAACCGGGCCCGCGCACGATAGACATCCGCTTCCGCGTCCCACTCGGCGTCCGCCTGCCCTCCGCGTGCGAATACAGCGACATCGGCAACGGACTCCAGCAAACGACGGTACGTACGGGAAACATAGCCCGCGCCGCTTTCGAACCACGTCGTGACCAAACCGATCTTGCGGCGATTCATCATGCGGCCTCCTCGTCGGCGTTCACACTCTTCACCCACCGAATCGGACCGTTCTCCTTCTCCAAGGCCATGGTCTGGCGAGCTTGCTCAACCTGCATTTCACGCAAACCGTTCTCGAATCGCCCCAACCGCGCCATGGCGTCAGCGCTCCGCGGTCTGTAACGACAGACCGTGCGCGACTCCTCGATCGCGCCTGCGATCAAGCCTTGTCCTTTATAAAATTCCGCCAGCAGTTGATGCGGAATATAGGTATAAATACGCTCGTCGAAGGTCCCTTTACTGTTGCGGCCGTCGAAAGGCAACACGGTGGCTACGCGAAGGCAATCCTCTTGGCGACGCCAGTCACATCGTGCCCCCGCCACCGCCGACCATTCCAGCCAATGTTCGCGCTTAAAGGGATGAATACGGAGACAGTGCTGAAGATAGGATTCTGCCCGGTCGTAGTCGGGTGGGTCCAAGAGGCGGCTCGCGATCGCGCAATGCAGCAGCGTCTGGTACAGTTCGTCGCCCCAATCCCGTCCCAGGCGTTCCGCGTTCTTCCGATACGCTTCTCCATAGTGCAAAACAGACGGCCAGTCCTTCATCACCATGGCGTGCCGCTGCAGGTAACTCCAGCTGCGCAGATCGTCGGCATCCGCCTGCACCCGTTCTTGCATTCGTCGTGGCAGCATTTCGTTACGTTGTTCGGCGCGTGCCGTTTCACGTTCCGGGGGCCGGTCGTGCAGAACCAAGAGATCGAGGAAACCCATCGCTTCTTCCGGCTCGTAACCGGTCAGCACGTTGTGCACCGGATTGCGGTACGTCAAACCTTTGCGGAAGATCCGCTCCTGCACCGAGACGATCTGCGCAATAAGGTTCTCGTCACAATGAATCTTCACAGCACAACCGAGCACTTTGATTTCGGGGCGCGTACGATCGGTCTGCAAGATGGTTTCCCGCACGATTTCCGCCGCTTCGCGTCCCAGGCGGAACGACGCGTCTGGGTAGGGGTGTTGTTGCACGGCAAAATGCTCGTGCCCATCCAGGTGAACGATCCAATCTCCGCTACATTCGGCCAGCACTTGATTTCGCACAGCCGAAAAATCGTCTTGCCATTGGAAGGGAACGACTCGGTCCGCGAGTTCGCGGCTGATGATTTCGGTTTCGTCTGTGCTGGACTCGTCCACGCCCACGACGACTTCGTCGCACAGCGACCGCAGACAGGTGAGCGTTCGTTCCAGCGTGGCGGCTTCATTCTTGGCGATAACGTATCCCGTGATGGTCGTGGACATTCTTTTCTCTCTGGCTTTGGAGCCTCTCTCGAAGGTCTCGGCCGACAGGGCGCACGCAGTGCCCCCGGGGGCCGGGCGCTCAGGGTTTTCATTCGGAAGTAGCTTGGGGCGTGACATACTAAACCAAGTTCATTTGGTCCATGCGTTCGCGCGCGCGTTCGATCTGGCGCTCTGCTCGCTCACGTTCGTCTGTGGTGAGCTCACGTCGCATGGCTTGGGACAGATTCCGCAGACGGCGTGTTTTGGCTTGGTCGATTTCGCGTCGGCGGTTCATAACTGTTTCGCTCGGATTGGGCAGCGGCATTGTCTCTCCCCGTGGGGACCGGCTGATGACGGTCGGCTGTGGGGAGGGCGGTCTTGCACCGCCCTCCCCGGAATCTCGTTAGCTGCTGAGGACATCCACACAACCGTTACCGCGAAGCGTCTTTGCGCCATAGATCGCGTGCGCGGTGATCCCAAGAGCGTTCGCACGCCCGGGAAGTCGTTCCAGGATGATCTCAACGCCGCCGAGACCACCGGTCGTCAGCCCCAATCCCAAACTCTCCTGTCGGACGAAGAAGAGATTGTGGTACTTATCGGTGTTGCTGGTCTGGAGATTCGTGGACATATACACATCCATCCCCAGCACTTCCCCGATCAAACCTGTCTCGAAAGGCGTCTCGTTGTTCCGATAGTCCTTCGAGATGAACTCGTTGATGGCAAACAGGTCATACTTGGCGCTGGGAGTGATCACCCCAACGCGGCCCTGCTGCGGTGCGTTGTTTTGATCCAGCGTCTTCATGATCGTCCGCAGGGTCGTGCTCGTGAGGCCCGCAGTAGCATCGACATCCGTCGTGCTGATCCCCGCATAGAGACTCGCCAGCGCTTGCTCCATCTTCACCGCAACCGCTTCCGCGCACTTCCCCGCTTGGGCGGCCACGATGCCGTATCCGCTCTGACGGACCAGTCGGTCCGCCAGTGAGGTCGAGCACTCATACCACTCGTCCAAAACGATCGTCACTTCCGATTCGGTCGCACTGGAATAGCTCACTTCCGAGAGTCCGCTGAACGAAGACGCGCTCTTAGCGGCAAGTTTCGGGACATGTACGGTATCGCCGGGGCCGACGTCACGGCTCACTTCCAGGGTAAGTGGAGCGATCACGCGCGACGATTCGTATTCGGGAAGAATCGCCGGGTACCATTGTTCGGGGAGATAGACTGCCCCTTTGCCTGTTGCTGCATAGCCGTCGGTAATGGCCATGAATAACTCTCCTTATAGACGGGACGTCGTTTCGCTGAATGGGTCCACCAGTTGCACGTGGCCACCGAGCAAATCTTGACGCACTTGCCCGGGTGATTTGCCGTGTGCGTCGTAACCGGACTCTTCCGGGGAGCCGTTCAGAGCCGACGTCGTTCCAGTCCCTCCCCGGCCCAAGGGCGGCAGGAAGGACGTGTTTTCGTTATGCGACAACCATGTGTCGAGGTACTCACCGAGCTCTTGGTCGCTTTCCTCACCGCGAATCACGACTTTCTTCGTTTCGTCATCCACATAGCACTGCTCCCTGAAATACGATCGGAGCACGTCGGGATGGCGCAACCCACGCCGAAGCAGTTCGCGGTCGACTGCGTTTGTCAGTTGCGCCTCAGAGCGCGCCCGTCGATCGTTTTCCGCCGAGCGCTTCACTTCGTCGTACTGGCTACGCAGTTGTTCGTACTGTCGTTGTGTCTCTTCAAGACGCTGCACGGCTTCCGTCGAGGAGGTCTCGCCCGTTCCTGCAAATCGTGCCGAGTCCAAACCTTCTCGTAGCGGTTCGATATGCTGCGTCAACGACTCGGAAACCACTTTGGAAATCTGATCCAGGAGTCGGCGTTCCAATCGTCGCTCTCGATTCGAAAAAATCCGATTCACCGCATTTTCAACAGACACGGGTTCGGCTGAATCGCCGCCGTGAGCGTCCGGGATTACGGCCCCGGTGCCGTTCGGGGTGTGACCCATCTGGTCATCCTCCTCGTCTCGGTTGAGCCGTGACAACCGCTTTTTTTCTCACGCGCGCTCGCCAAACCGTCGACTCTCACCCTATGCGTAGGAGTCAAGAAGGACTTCTAAAACAGATCGTCACAAGTAGGACATTTCCCAAGGAATAGATCGAAAAAAGAATGCTGCGAGAGTACGAATAGCGATGGCCCAGGGACAAATCCCTGGGCCATTCACAGAACGTCTTCTTAGAAACAGGCAACCGCTTCGGCTACAACGTCTTGCCTGAACTACCGAACCGCGCAAAAGCCTGATTCACATCCTCCTCAGACAGAACTCCGGCCTGATGAAGATCGGCGGCCAGCCGGGCGACATCGATCCGCTGCTTTACCGTCAGGTGGACATCGTCCTCTTCTGTCGCACTCGCCGCCTCATTCAGCACCTCGGGAGCCACACTTCCCAAAACTTGCGTCCAAAGTTGCTTCTTGATCTCACGGATCACGACACTCGGAGCGCCGAGGTCCAGCAGTTCTTTGGTCAAACCCGCCAGCTCGTGTGACGAGAGCACGTTGAATCGGTCGGGATACCGGACATAACCGGTGAAGGCTCGTTCGTGCGGGTGTTGTGATCGCTCTCCGGCCAGCCAGCGGGCGGCGAGTTCCCACACTTCGGTTTCCGCGCGTTCCGCCTGATCGGCCACCGACGCGTACAGCCGTCCTTCGTCCTCCTGAGCCATGAGACGAGCCAGTCCGCTTTCGACCGTCTGCTTGCCAACGGGAGGCTCGATATGACCGAAACGGTACAAGTCCTTCTGACGCCGTTCGATATGCGATTCGATCGATTCGAAAACTCGGCTGTCGGAGGAAGCGTAACCGGCGTCTTCCCCGGGCCGCAACTTAACCACGAAGTTCTTCCCATAAACCTTGTCCAGATCGTCGTCCGATTTGATGACGAGAAGCGGATGGGCTTTATCGTACCGGTCGTACGCGCGATCCGACTCGGTCTGATAGATGTCGACGTCGACGCGGGCGGCAAGTTCCACGTAGGAGCGGCCAACCATCGGCGCAATGCTCTCGTAAGCGTGCTGCACCACCGGCACACGTCCCAGACCGTGTTCCCCGGCATGTCTCCGCATCCATTTCCGGCCGTCGCGTTCCACGACATCCGTTCGCGACCAGTTCTCTCGCGTGTATTCCGTATAGCGCGTGAGTTGGAGACGCTCACCGCTTTTGCGCAAACGATGGGGATGGGTCACCAATTTCAGATACGTCAATTCCTCTTGGTCGTCGACATCCCAATCGGGGACATCCAGAGGTGTGGCGACAATCCCATAGGGCAAGTGCAGACCCGCCGCCGACTCGTCTTCACGGCTCTGGGCGTTGAGCGCCTCTGGCCGCTCGCGCATATCGATCGCGATCAGGGCCATACCGAAAGTCAAGGCGACGTTGGTCGCCCTCAACATCAGTTCGTCGATCCCCTTCCCGTCCGAACACGCTCGAGTCATGAATCCGTTCAGCAGGGGGTTATCGCCCAAGAACCGGTCCGGGGGATCGCGGAACACGTGATTGAGCACACGGCGTACCAGCGTCTGCGACTCCGGAGTCCACTGGCTCAAAAGCAGCCGCAATTCGTAAAGTTTCTCTTCTTCCGTTCGGCCTCGGGGCAAGAACTTCTTCTGCAGACGGTCCGGAAGTCGACCGGCAAAGATGGCTTCGTACAGTTCCCAGACCTCGCGGTTTTGATCGTAAAGAGGATGCCGTTGTTCCAGCCGTGCTGCCGTGGCTTTTGAAACTTGGACCCAACCGGGGGTCTCTGGAGAAGACTGTGTCATCATCGTTTCACTCCGCTCTGAAGCGTATCTCGCAAATATCTCGTGCTAGGTAAAACGCAGTGTTCACAGCCACTCGTAAGAAGAGGACTGCAAAACCGCGATCACCAAGGCGGTTGCCAATTCTCTTGTCGCTCGAATGGGACGAGAGGAAAACACTCCGCGACCAGATAGCCCAACGCGTCGCTGGAGTGCGTCCGGCGCGAATCGCGTTTCTTATCGAGTTGACCGTGTGCGTCCCAGCAAACCTGTTCCAAATCCTCGATCAGGTGACGGCACCGGGGCGATATCAGAAGCCGGGGGCCGTCTTCGGCGTTGGTCAAGAGACGCTCGACCCCCTGTACGCGTTCGCGCACTGGCGGATTCGGCCGCACGTGCACGCTGGCCCTGGGCCAGTCGGACATCTCGAGAGCGCGACGAATGATCTCGTAATCGTTGCCGTGCCCGCGATGACTCCGCGCCATCCCCGAATAATCGCCATACAGCGAGATGCCGTTGGTGAACGTCGCCCGCTTCCTTGAGTTGGGCGCTCCGTGCTGGGCGCTCCGATACGCGTAGCGGTCGAGAAAGGATCGAACCGCCTCGTCGGTGGTATGACCGTGCAACCCATCCAGGACGACCTCATCGAAGACAAGCAGGCGGTTCCCATCACGTTGAGCCAAGAGCGTGCACAACGGCGTGACGTTGAAATCCCAGCTCCAAAGCAATTCGCGCCGCGCGTCCGCTTCCAGATTCTCCGCAGCGTGCAGGGACCGGTCGAAGCTCGGGTATGCCCGCCCTTCGAGCAGCTGAAACCGCCCTTCGATGCGGCAATGCATCTCGGAATCCGATAACTGCTCGGCAAAGGTCTCGATCTCATCGTCCGGGATCGAGCCGCCACAGCTCCTCGCGTTCTCCCGAGTGCTCGCATAGAACACGCCGACACGGCTGCTTGCGCTCGGTTCCGACACGAACCGCCGCAGGTACGCCTCACCGCGAAGCGGGGTCAACGTCATCCACAGCCGGCCGGCGACATCGACAATCCGCGCCCGGCATTCCCGGTAGATAGCCTCGGGGCATTCCTCATCCAGCCAAATCCAATGCCTCGAAGTACCTTGGAACTTCCGCCGTCCCGAATCCGCGCTCTTCAGGCCGATCGTGCTTCCGTTACTCAGGCGGATGACATGCGTATTCCGATTCCACGAGACCACCCAGGCGTCGTCCAAGAAGAACTGCAGAGTCGGTTCGATCACGTCTCGAACCATGGAGTAATCGAGACCCACGATCCAACCTTGCGAGGGCACGGGCGAACGCATCTCGGCTGGATACCAAGCCGGATAGCGGCCCAGGGCGTGCCACACCGCTTCCGCTGCGCCCGCCACTGTCTTCCCCGAACGGTTCCCCCCAAACAGAATCCGCGACTGCAACGGCGACTCGTGAAAGCGCCGCTGGCTGGGCAGGGGACGGTATTTCTCACTCGCATCCGGTGCTCGGTTCAGGTGCGCTCTCCACAGCCGGAGGAGATGTCTGTCCATCGCCGCCGCCTGCCGTTGGGATTGTGATCGTATCCAAGAAGTCCCCATAGACGCTCAGTTCTTCTGCCGCCAACACCTGTGGCGGAACGCCCTGCCGATGCTGCCACGCTTCCCACAACCCGATCCGGCGGCCCAGGAGTTCCAAAGCGCGGACTCGCGCCGTGGGAGGCTGCTCCGCGTCGCGGCCGATTCGAGAGAGTTCGTGCAGAATATCCGGCGCACTCAACACCTCCTCCCGCGCGTCGAGGCGGCGCTGCAACTCCTCCTGTACACCGGCGTGACGGAGCAAGCGCCAACCCGCACCACGCCACGTGTATCCGCATTCTGACGCCGCCAGGCGCGCGTCACCGTGCTCCGAATACTGCTCTGCGAACAGTTGTTGCCGTTGGCTCAGCGGTTTGAACAACTCTTTTGAATCTCCGTCTCGCCTCGATCCCAGCTCCCTGAGCAATCTGGGCACAGCGCCACGTAGTTATCCGGGCTTTCCGGTCCCGAGGGATCGATCATCTGCCCGGTGACTGCCACACGGCTCGAACATTGCTCACAGCGCTCCCAAGTCATTCCCAGACGCGCCATGGCATAGAGTCGTGAGCGCGGAACACGCCGACGGGCGGTCAGGTCGAACGGGTTGGATGAGTCGGGGAAAATGAAGAAGGCCGATCCGGGACCGACGTCTTCCCATCCGAGAGTAGTAGAGGCGGGTTGGCCCATTGTGTATCTCCTTTCACCCTATGGTGCCGCGTCAACCGGGACACTTCGGGTCATCCATGAACAACGGCAGACACGCCACCTCCTCGCGATCTCTTTTTTTCACCACCTGATGCAAAAAAGACGGAATTGATCCCCGCAGGAGCCACCGCGGAATCCGATACCGATTGAAGCCTTCATCCACCCATGGCATACTGTCGGCTCTCAGGAGCGTCTCTCGATGGTTCATTCTGGCGGAGCGCGCGCGGTGCTCCCGTTTGCGGGCACTCGGGGCTGTCCAATCGGAAACGACTTTTGGGAATAATGAAGAACACCGGATCGGCTATCTCATGAATCAAACCTCGTCTTCTTCCGTCGCAACCGGCAACGTCGTTCACGTGCTCGTTCGGCTGGTCACACCGGATACAATCGCGGCCACGGCCACCTACGCTGTAGTCGAGCGATTCCAAGAAAAGGGAATACAGAGCGTGCGACGTGCGGAGTACTGGAAACTCACCTGGACGGAAACACCGCAAGAGGCGGAAAAGCTGACCCACTGGTTACTCGAAACCAGCGCGGAGTTCGTCCATCCCAGCAAACACCGGTGGAGTGTGATTGTGAACGAGGATTGTGCTGTTCTTCTCCCCGCCGCAGAT
>CAYTDF010000016.1:16809-20342 GCA_964436365.1 uncultured bacterium
TTGTTGTGGCCGATTCCGACCGCACACCCCTCGATGCCACTCGCAAAGGGTTGATTGAGCTCTATCCGCAGTGCGAAAACCTCACCGGCCTGGAACGCGCTACGTGGTGGGAACTGACCTATGCCACTGACCTTTCAGCCTCGGAACTGCAACGACATCTCAAGCACCTCGCAGAGACGCAATCGAGAACGGAAGGGCTGTTCGCGCATCCTCACTACCAGGAGACACAGATTCTCTTGCCTCGGGACCTCGGCTAAGAACCATGATACGGAAACCTGAATTTAGAGAAGGCGAGATTATTCGCCACGTCGAGGAAGACGAGTTCGACGCCGTACTCGATCTTCTCGACGCCGCATACCCCCACGTCCCCGGGGAGTTCTTCGCAAACATCACATTACAGGACCCAGCCTACGATCCACGGTTCAGTCTCGCCGTCGAACGCGATGGCGCATTTCTATCCTATCTGCAGATTTTCGACCGAAACATCTGGGTTGGAGGGAAAGAGATTCGCGTCGGTGGGATCGGGAGCGTGGCCACCTCGCCACAGAATCGTCGGAAGGGTTATTCGACCGCTCTCCTGCTCGAATCCATCGACCTGATGAAATCGGTGGGCATGAAGGCCTCCGTGCTCTTCACAAGCATACAGCCCTATTACGCCAAACTTGGCTGGGAGACTCTCTCCCAGCGGTTCCAAGAAATACCTGTACGGCAAGCCCACTCGACCGCAAATGCGGGAATCGCGCTGAATGGCAACAATGCCAACGTGGCGACGTGGCCAAATCCCGACGGCGCAACCGAAGAGTTTTTCCGCTCGGTCAAAGCCATCCACGGCCAAAGCAATCCTCGCCAAACGGGGAAGACCGGTCGAGATCAGGCCTATTGGGCAAGACACCCTCGATGGTGCGATGACCGAGCCTACCTGGTTGAAACCGACGGAACCTCCCGATTCTACTTCCGATTTCGGATGATCGAGGAACGAGTTCTTCTGGTAACCGAATACGGCCTCACGTCCGAACGGGAAGCCGAAAGGCTCATCCAGGTGATCTTGGATACGGCCGCAGAACTCGGAGCGGAACGGGTAATCGGCAATTTCTTCGCCTCAAAACCCCTCCGGCGATACCTGGAAAACTCGACTCTCCCTCTACAGGACAGAATAAACGACTTCCTGATGTGGCACGACCTCCAATCCAAGACTCCCCTATTCCCGATCATCCAAGAAGCCGTCGACCGTTACGACTTCACTTTTTGGGTCACAGACGCGATCTAGAAGCCAACGCCTCGTAAAGTTCAGTGATCTCCAGCCGATAATCTGTGAGAATGGGATCTTGCGTTTGGCTCTCATCACGTGGTTGGCCGGGGCGCACCGAGGCTTCCAGTCTCAGAGCGTCTCTCCAAGGTTTCTTCCCGCAGTGCGCACGAAATGCCCGCGGGAGTCGGACGGACAGTGTCTGCTGACCGGAAACAACTTGTGGGAGATTCTTAATTGTTTCTGCTGACCGCTTTGCTTTATGCTGATATGTTCCGTTGAGGGCCATAAATCACTCCACGGAGTGGGAACAAGATCACAGGGAGGAGCGCATCTCTATGCGCCTTTTCATACGACACGGCATAACACTCGTTTTCCTGATGACCGCCTGCGCGGTGCACGCCCAAGGCGAATTCAACATTCTCACGCGTGCGGGTGTTGGCTCTGAGGGCTATTCCGGTGATGGCGGACAACCGTCGCTGGCGGAGCTGAACAGCCCCCGAAGTGTCTTACAGGTTGCGGAACATAGCTATTACATCGCCGACACAGATAATCACGTCATTCGGTTTGCCGATGGCGAGATCATCACGACTGTCGCTGGAACCGGGGTAGCGGGTATAACTCTCGGCGTCACCGACGCGCTCCGCGCGAATCTTCGCGAACCGCGCGGGCTCGCCTTGGACAAAGATGGGAATCTTCTCTTCGCCGATTCCGGAAACCACGTGGTCTGGCGGCTGCGGCATGATGGGCACCTCGAGCCATTCGCGGGCTCGGCGGGAATTCCCGGGTATGCTGGAGACGAACTCCCCGCAACCTCCTCACTTCTCCGACAACCGGTGGATCTCGCCACGGCGCCCGATGGAACCGTTTACATTGCCGAGCGCGGAAACAGCAGAATCCGTGCGGTCAATCCCACGGGAATCATAACCACGGTGGCCGGGAACGGGCTCTTCCTATATACCGGTGACGGGCTGGTCGCGACCCAATCCTCGCTTGATAGGCCTGAAGGCATCGCTGTGGACAGCCTGGGCCGCGTCTACATGGCGGATGTCTTTAACCAACTGATTCGGTTCGTCGATCTAGACGGACGCTTGTACGACGTGGCAGGCATCCCCGAAACGCCGGGAGCGTCCGCCGAGAACGTCAGCCCCCTCAACGCCGCGCTCAACTACCCCCGCGATGTCGCGGTCGACTCTTTGGGGCGCGTCTTTATCTCCGATACCTACAATCATCGCATCCGCGTGGTCGCCAATGGCACGATTCGGACGATCGCCGGGACAGGTGAAGACGGACATGGCGGTGATAACGGAGACGCGCAGGATGCGATCCTCAACGAACCCAGCGGACTCAATTTGACGGAACTCTTCGGCGATGTGGATATCTTCGTTGCCGATCGGGGGAATCATCGCATTCGGGAGATCACCACCCGCGATTTCATCTCCACACCGACTCCGACACCCACAAGCACGGATACGCCGACACCCACACATACTCCGACGCCGACCTCGACACCGACACACACGAATACACCCACGCCCTCGAGTACCCCCACGGCCACGCCGCTTGCGGATATGCAGCTCGCACCGCAGTTGGGACCGTTGACGGGTCAACCGAATCCATATTACGAGCACAGAACACGGATCGATATCCCCGCCGACCCCCAGGCTGGCGAAATAAAGGTCTTCCTCTCATCCGAGAGGGACGGCACGGGAGACATCACGGTCACCGACGAAATCGCTCTCACCGTCTATGCACCGAGCGGTCTGGTGCGGGGTTCGTCGATCGAGTTCACGTCTGTGGGCGAGGTTATCCCACCCCGAGACGTCTCTTCTCTATTTGAGAGAGGAGACAACGAGGTGCTGCTACAGCTCTTTAATGGCACCACCAACCCAGCCACAAACACGACCATGTTCCTCAAGATGTTCTCGAGACCCGAACTCGACGAACTGCCGGACGTGCGCTTTCTGCTCGGCGAATCACCCGCCTCTTTTTTCAATCTCGCCGACTATGTGCACGATCCCGATACAGAATTCAGCGACCTCGTCCTCTCCGTCTCACCCGATACGTTAGCGGCCATTGACGAGTTCGGTAATGTTCTATTGGAGCCCCACGGCGAGCCGAGCGTGCGGGAAGTAACCCTGTTTGCCTCGGATGGAATCTTCGAAGTCTCCGAAGACCTTGAAATCAAAACATCTTCATTCTACTTCACCCCATTCCGACAACCGGACATTCCACTCGTCAGTGATAGGGCCTTTATCACGCCCAATCGACTACATGACTTGGTCAA
>CAYTDF010000017.1:0-20330 GCA_964436365.1 uncultured bacterium
TCGCCCATGGTGCACCGGACGACAATGCGCCGACTGTCAAGATCGGCAACACCGTCTATACGACGCTCGACGATACGAAAATCAAGTTCGAGTTCCAGGGTGCAGGCCAGGACCGAAGTGCGCTTTATCTCTTTGAATATACTGGAGAAGGAGACGGCGTGGCGGGGATACAGATTCTCAGCGGCACGCAGGTCAGTATCGCTCGGGGAAAGAGTATCCGCGTTTGGATGAAGACCAATAGCTGCAAGATCGACGGCAACGCCCGGTTTGAGAGTGGAACCGATCTGATGATCGGCCCGAAAATGATCCACATCGACGGCGAGAAGGGAACGCTGGACATCGTCGGCACGAAAAGCGTGCCCGCCGAGGCCCATCTCAAAGTCCAAGTCTCAGGGCAAGAAGACCCGGTTGTCGTCGATGTGATCTCCGAGACTATTCACGTCTGGGGCGAGAGAGCCTCCGAAGACGATAACTGGGAACTGCTTGGTTGGGAAACGGGAGGCGCGGCGAAAGCCAAGGTTGTCACGCCCGAAGACGGAGGAGCGCCTGTCTTCCTTGGAGGGGTTGGGCAAGGAAAAGGAAAGGCGGGGTCGGGGCAAATCGATCGCAAGCGCAGCAACTAAAAGTCAGTCATAGAGGGGCTGGTGAAGGGTTTTCGGTGCACTTCTTGGAAGGCCAATTTTCGCCGGAAGTCGCCCCGGACGGGCTAAGAGCCGTCCTCTAAACGCCTGCTTTGCGCTAACTTCCGCTTTTACAAGCATTCATCGACTTGACGGTTTTCGGGCCGTCACGATATATTCGTATCCAAAGGGCCACCATTCAGGGTGGCCTATTTGAACGTAAGTCTATAACCGGTAGTGGCTTTAGCCCCTCTCCATGGCTGTCGGGTCGGCGAGAGGTTGGGCTGAGGTCTACCGTATGCCTGTGAGGTCCCGATGTATCAACTATCTCGGCGAAGTTTTGTCCGGCGTCTAACTCTCTCTACTGCGGTCTGTCTCTCATTCTGTATGGCTGCAACGATGGCGTCAGCGCAGATCGAAATTCCGATCCAACCTGGGTCCGAATACCCGGTCGCAGTTCTGTCAATCCCCTTGTCCGCGACCTATACGGCAGCCGATGTGGCTGTCGCTATGGACATTTACGGGGTCGACGACCCCCAGGACTTGTGGGAACCGCTCCAAGCGCCCGCTCGACACAACGCGTCGCTCGCGCAAGAGATAACGGCGGTGACGGTTACGATTGAGAACTACAATCCCATTGCCTACGCCAAACTCTTGGACCAGGCGTTCCCCGATGACGCGCCCCACGATCCGACCGACGACGAACGCGGCATCGCATTCGATCCGAATGACGATCTGCTCGCTCTCTCGACGGATCCGCTCGAGAGTGGCCTCTCGATGTATGTTGAGTCGGGCGATGTTCTCGACCGTTTCAACTTCGCGGTTGGCGATCCCACCAGCGACATCGGCATGGAACTCCAGCCGCCCAGCGTGACCGGTGAGCCTTTGGTATGGCGCCGGGTCGAGGGAAGTTACCCCGAACGCTGGCAGGTTGTGCTCCATCCGAGGAGCCAAAGCGGTTGGAACCGGCTCGCCCAGAATGATGACGGGCTTCCCGATGTTTACATCGTCGTGAGACCCACGATCGATCTTCACCAAGAAGACCAGTTCCGTGTAACCATTGAAGCCGACGATATAGAGATCGAGCACCGGTACGAGATACGCCGTTTCGTGGGTGGCATGTTCCGAACGCAACTGCTCACCATGCCCCTCCACCGCTACCCGCTCACCTTCCCCAGCGAAGAGTTCGTCGATATCGAATCGAACCCTTACGCCGTCCTTCCGGGGTTCACGGATGTTGACAACAACGAGGGCGACACTCTCGATTTCGACAACCTCTACACCGTCGCGCCCATCTACTTCGGTGACATCGTTCGCATTATCAGCATGACCAACCTCGACACGCGTGTGCCCGCGGACAGTGACGCTTTGACCGCGTTCGGGCTCGATCTGGTCGGAAGTGCGACCGAAGAGTATTTCGTATCCCAGTTGGATGTTCACTTCGCGGGAATCGATCTCCAAGCTATCAGTCAGCACTTGGACCCCAAGTTCTACGAAGCGTTTTTCGGGGGAGGGAACGTTGGTTTTGCGGGCTCGGGCCATATCCAGCACGCGACGCTGGCCCCCGTGCCGCTTGGTGACAACAACCCCTTCGTGGCTTCGCCTCCTGCGGCGACCGCCTCCATCGAACTGATTGACAGTCTTTTCCAGACCCGCACCGCCCGTGTCGACGCCAATGGAAACCCGGACTTCAGACTCGGCTCCGTTCGGTACGGTTGGGGCGGCACGGAAGTCTCTAGGTTCCTACAGTCGCCTATACTTCACCGCGCGGCTCCGCCGGTCGACGAGATGGGCGAACCTTTTGCCCTATTCAATCCCGACAATCCCCGAGACCGCTACACCGGCGCGCGTGGCGCACCGTTGTTCCGTAAGTTCAGCTTCGAGACTCTAAGATCATCCGGACTGCTCGCAGACGATGTCGGTGGCGTCGTTATCTTTGCCGATGACATCGACAGCCAAGACAATACCCCCGCGACATTCGACCGTGGGGTCGACACCCTTCTCACGCTCGATTCCTCGATCTACTGGGAAGACGTCGATATCGCGGCGCTCTATCAGAATCTCGAAACCCGTGAATCGATTGGCACGGTTCTCGACCGAATCATCCCCGAACAGATCGGTGGCATCACCGACGTGCTCCGCACCATGGTGGATGTTCAGCCGGTGCTGGAGATACTCCCATCCGGGGCCATGCGTTCCTTCTTCCCGTCGTACAGTAGTTTTGGCGTCTTCGATACCATACAGATTTCAGCCGAAATCGATGAACTGATCGATCTTGAAATCGACCTCGAGATCGAAAACGTCAACAACAACGCCGCGCTTGGCGTACTGGCAAAGCAGCAGGCGATCGACGAATACGAAGAATACCGCGCCCAAGCGAAAGCCCTCCTGCAGGAAGTCAAGGACGACATCATCGACCTGAATCTCGAGCTTCCCGTTTATTCCTGGCTCTACCCGAATTTCCATGAGGGTTGGGAATATCGCCGGAATCTTTGGTTCACCGATCAGCCGGTCTTGGGGCTCGCCCAGCCTGGCGGCTTTGAAGCCCTAATGACTGAAGCCGAATTGCGTCCCCTCTATGACGGTATGATCAAAGCGATTCGTGCCGACCTTCGTAACTTCATCGACGGCGACTCGGCCACCACCCCGACCACCTCGACCAGTGAGCGTTTCTTCGGTCAGCAGCTCGTCGGCGGTTTCCGTATGAGCATGCCTATCAGCACCAACAACCCGGAGGGTGTGCTGCAAGTTCCCGATTCGGATGATGTCGATAATCAGACCGAAGCTCCAGAACTTTACGTCGCGCTTAGCACGAGCAAGAAAGTCCGTGCCCTCGACAGTTTTGTCCCCTTCGTGATGCCGGGCGGCATCGTTGTTAGCACCAGCCGTTCCGAGTTCAACAAGGGCAACCGGGAAGTGCCTTCGTTCCGTTCGGTTGCGTCGCTTGGCTTCGGTCAACCCCGGCAGCCGGTTAGCAAAGCCGTTATCGTGCGGCCGAAACCGCAGATTTCGTACGAGGATCTCACGCTCCCCAGCCCCAACGATCCCAACCGGAACTCGATCATCAACGACGCCGGGCGCGGTTCACCGCCCAAGGCCGTGATCGGTATCAACGCTCAAGACTTCGGGGCCAACGCGACTCTCGCTCCGCAGGATTCCTTCTACCCGGATCCCGACTCGGCGGGGCTTCCATTGAGCCAGCTCGAAGCCACATTCATGATGCACGCCCAGGTCTTTGACGGCCTCGCGATCGACATTATCCCGACCGAAACCGAGGCCCCCAACGACCGTTATCAAGGGCAGTACAGTGGCCGCGACATCGTCTCTTTCATCCCCTATTTCGGAAGTTTCGATCAGATTCTGAATCAGGATTTCTCGATTCACCAACTTTCTCTGTACGCCGACGACGACACCGAAACCGGTAACTTCGAAGACGACGACGGCGACGGCCTCGTGGACGAGGAACTCTTTAATCTTCGTGACGACGACGGCGACGGCCTCATTGATGAGGACCTTGGCGACGGTGACGGTCGCGACCCGTCAGGAAACGGTATCTTCGACCCCTACGACGATTGGGTACCGTATCGGAAACTGAACCACGGTCTCGGAGCGATCGGAGCCGCGGAATACGTGAACGGCCCGATTCTCGTAACCGGTTTGGGACGTTCTATTGGAGGCGAGAGCGCCGAAGAGGTGGAGACGCCAGAGGACGAACTCGGTGCATTGACCGATGAAGAGCGGGACACGCTCTCCGTGCTGCTCAATTTGCATCCC
Source organism: uncultured bacterium (assembly GCA_964436365.1). Classification (GTDB taxonomy): domain Bacteria; phylum Hinthialibacterota; class Hinthialibacteria; order Hinthialibacterales; genus CAYTDF01. Next base: position 4,395 of record CAYTDF010000017.1, read on the forward strand.
CTCAAGCTTGTCTCAACGTGGCAGAGTAACGGAACCGCTAGCGGCGAGTCGATCCCCGAAATGGCCAATTCCTTCGGCGGTACTAGTGGAGATTCAGGAGGGGAAGGCCTCCGCTGGCTCGGTGGATTTGAGCCTTGGACCGCCCGCATCAATATATGGCCGGACATCTTCAACATTCTTCTCAACTCAGCTTTCGAACCGTCCCAGATCTACGATCACCTGGATAAACTCTACGTTCCGCCTGCATTCGCTCCAGACCGCAGTCAGAGCAAGATTATCCGTGATCCCGAAACCAACGCCATCATCGGCCGCGAAACGGTTATCACTCCGGGCGGCTACCGCTACAATCCCGGTGGACCTCTTCCCCAGGAGATTTCGCCTGGACCAAGCAGCGTTCAGGTTCTCTACCGGATGTGGCTGCGGAATTTGCCCGCGCTTTCCTACTTGAATATCCTCCCCGCGGCTGATAAGGCGCCCGAGAAGATTCCCTCCGACCCGTGGGATATGCCCAGCCCGGGACCGTACGAGGCTCCTTCATTCTATTTCGCATTTAATATCGCTCACGCAGGAAACAACAGAAATGCCATGCACGGCTTCAACTTCGGCATGGAAGAAGGGCCGTTGGCGGGGACCTACATCCCCGTCCAGTTTGCTGATCTCGAAGACGGCAACCGGATGGACGAATCGTTCGTCTCGTATGCGGGTGGCGGCACGATCAACATCGAGGCCTATCGCTTCCCCCGGGCGAGTCTAATGTTCCAGCGCTCCGGTATTTTCCCGAGCGTGGTCAACTCCAGCGGGATCAGCCGCTGGTCGTCCAATCCGGACGAAGAGGAACCGACCAACATCGGTATGCGGAATCAGAACGGAACGTCGTTCAGTATGAATCAGTTCGGCATTTACAGTGGCCCCGGCGACCAGGGTGACGTCGCCGCATTTATCACCCAGTCGGCCGCCGCGATCAACACCGGTATTACCAGTTGGTTGAACTCGTTCTTGACCGCACACGACGCGTATCAGACCGCACGCGCTGAAGCCGAAGAGAGCTTTGAGCCGCCCGAGCCGGACGACGAGGGGAATGTCGAACCCACAGAGCCGCCCGAACAGGGAACACCGCTTGCCGTGCCCGAGCCCGTCGAGATTACACTCGCCGATCCGTTGCTTACATTCGGCGTCGATGCTTGGAACAAGACCCCCGGCATGCCCGCCTCGACCAACATCGATGAGATCGCCTATCTGCTCGATATTCCCGATGAGGACAGCGGACCGCTACGTGGCAACGACTTCTTTGTTGTGCTGCGCGCCTCCGAAAACGCCCTCGTGAACGACAAGTTCAAAGTGCGTATCGAACAGGGTACTCGCGGCGGTCTGGTCGAAGATCCGCTCGATCCAGAAGCTGAACTGCTTACCGTGGATCCGACGGGCCTCACCTACTCCTCGATGGTCAACGTCCACGATACAGAAAACGGGCGGTATTTCGTCGGCGAGTCGAATCAGTCGATCGTGGTCGGTGACATCACCGTCATGAGCGACAACGTTGCACCTTCGCTCGAGATAATGAGTCCGGGTATCGGAACCAACCTGACCAGCGAAGAGTTTGAGTACATCGTCAGCTGGGAAGCGTTCGATCCCGACAACGTGGCGATCATGCAACTCTATGTCGATTCCGATAACCAAGATTTCAACGGGAACCTGATTGCGTCGAACCTGCAAGAAGGTGAAATGACCAGTTTTGTCATCAACCTTCCTGCGGATATTCCCAACTTCAACCCCGAACTCGAGTACTTCGTCTATATGACGATCAACGACGGGGTGAACCCGGCCTTCTACACCTACAGCCAGGGTGCAATGCGCGTTCCCGGCGGTACGACGGCGGAAGAGGACGACGATCCGTTCTTGGCTGACGCTGTCGACTACTACAAACTCGAACGCGATGGAACCATTCGCCGTCTCGGTCAGGGACCGCCTCTGCCGAGTGTTCTCGGTCTCTCCGATTTTGAGGACAACGACGCGGTCGATTTCGAGATCACCCCGCACTACGACGGCGCGCTGGTGGTCACGGAGCGCGGATTGATCTATGCCACCGGCGATGTTGGCGAGATGCTCAACGGCGACGTGAACGCAAACAAACAGCTGATCCTGCCGGGCAACCCCGCGACCGACGCCGATGCCGATCCCGGATCGCCCGACTATCAAGCCATCCAAAGAATCATCGACATCGAAGTCGACTTCATCACAGGCTCTGTCTACATCTTGGATATGGACGGTGATCTGATCGTCCTTGCCGAAGGGGATAGCGACTTGGGCAGACGGGTTGACCCGGCCAGTGCCGAATCCGGCCAGGAACTGTACCGCGATATGGAACTCTCGCCGACTGGAGAAGGCTTGTATCTTCTCCGCGTCGACGGTGCCGTCGAAATCGCTGGCTCCTCCGCCGGTGCTGGAGCGTCCGGTGCTCGGTTTGGCGCTGGAAACGAAGCCGCCGACATGGAACTGGTCTTCTCCGGTGCAAGCGTCAGTGGGATCGTGATCGCCGATGGCTTTGGAAACCTCGTCGGTTCCGGAGCCCCCTCGCATCATGCCGGTCTCCCGTTAGAAGAGAGCAAAATCCGCAGTATCACGGCTATCGCCAAACGTGACGGCGACTTCCTCCTCATGACCGGTGGTGGCCAGATCTATCCGGCGACGGACACCGAAGTGGTTCTGCCTTACGATCCTAGCGTCTTCGGCGATGAGCCCGGACGTGACGACGACAACGTGGTCGATATTGAGACGGTTCCGTTCAACCTCCAGATCCTCCCCTTGATGATTGAGGAAGTGATCGCCGCTGTCTCCTCTGAGAATCTGAGCGCTTTCATGTCCTTTGTCTCACCCGATTATTTCGACCGCATGGGCAACGACGTGGAGGACGTCCGCATGGCGATGTCGCAATTCTTCGGCTTCTTCGAAGTCGACTCATTGCAAACACCGCAGAGCACAAGCGATCTTCGCTTGCAGCAGTCCGGCGAACGTGTGATCGTCGAATTCGACGTGGCTTACACTCTGTTCACGCCCCGCGTCGAGTTCATCCGATCCGAGGAAGCCGGTGGTGGCGGTGGCAGCGAGGGGCTTCTGTTCGAAGTCTTCACTCTCCCCTTGGAGGGTTCGTTCCCCTTCTCGCAGGACGTTCGGGTCAGAGAGATCGGCGATGGTTTGGGTTGGCAAATTGAAGCTCTCGATCTCAACAACCCCGGTACCGATAGTCTCTTCGAGTTTGACTCGGCGAACCTCGTTGACCAGGCCCAGGAGGCCATCACCGCTTGGGAGAACCTGAAACGTTACTCGGGCAACCGTCTCGTTTACACCCTGTGGCCAAAGAAGGTGTACGACGTCGAAGGTGAAAAACTCATCCACGTCGATGTGGGCGGGTTCCGTCAGTTTAACCTTCTGGCGTTCGCGCTCCGGCAACGGGTATTCTCGTTGTCCCATTCGGCGCCCTACCTGCAAGCCGACTGGTTCGATGGAACTTTCGTTTCTCACGATCTTGTGGGCGGTGGGGGAAGTGGAACCACCACTCGCAATGTCCGTATGGAATTCACGAACCGGGAGGGTGTTTTTGAACTCACCAGCTTCGTTTGGCCGGTGGCTCTGCGTTTCCACTCCGGCGATTTGTATACTGAACCGGGCGAGGGCGGTGGTGGCGAAGCTGGGATTCCCCAAGATTTGGACGAATCCATCGAAATCGCCGATGCCTTCTCATTCTCGGATCGCGGGCCGGTGACAGCCGTTCTAAAGGGAGATGCGGACTTCATCTTCTCGGAAGAGGATATCCAGACCATCACGCCAAGAAGCGGCATCATTTCGCTGGGACAGAATATCGACATCAACTCCATCAGCACGGAGGAGATCCTCGCGGGCCGGACACGTACCAGCTTCATCAATCAGTCCTCACCCATTACCGTGGGCACGACGTATTGCGTTCTCACGCGTGACGGCCAGCACTTTGGCTTGGTTACGATAACCTCTGAAGTCCTGGATGTTGGCGAAGTGGATGTCGAGGGCGCTCCGATCGCCTACGAGTTCGTTTGGAACTACCGTGAGGACGAGTTCGTTCTCCCGGAGAACTTCTAGAAAGACCGATCCGGCCCTCTGGGCTGGAACAATGTGATTTTTCCGCAACGGCGTCCCTTCGGACGCCGTTGCGTTATAATGTCCCCGACCGTTAATTCGGTTGGAGGTTAGAAACGCGATGGGCGACCGTTGGACTTTGGCTGGATTGGGGTTCGTTGTGGCGATGGTCGCGATGGCCATCGGGGGTATCGTGATGTGGCGTCCCCCCGAGACAAAGCCTTTGCGCACGGCGATGGTCCCTCCCGTGGCCGTTCCCACCCCAAAGCTCCCCACGGAGCCGTGGCGGGAGACGTTTCGCGACCTGGACCGGTTGCCTCCACCACCGAAGAGTGAGCCGGATGCCATCGCGCGGCCGCCTGTTGACCTTCCCGAGGTCTCCCCGGACATCTCGACATCGGTGATTCAGGAAGTCACCTCCAATCCCGAGCTGGCTTTGGCGCAGAGAGTCCTGGGGCTGGCCTATATCCAGTACGCACAGCTCGGCACGACCAAGCGTGGCCGGATGGAAAACGGACGGGGTGATATCTACTCGGTCTTCGAGGGATACGCACTCCCCGGCGGAGTCGTCGTTCGCAAACTGGGACCTCGCGCGGCCGTGGTCCAGCTCAACGAAGCGACACGAACCCTCAAGAAGATCAACCGACCGGGCATGTTCGACGACCTCGATATCCGGCGTGGCCGTCCGCTCACGCCCGAAGAGCAAGCGCTAGCCCGAAATTATTACAACGACCGGTTCGGAGACGTCATGAGGGACCTCAGCAAGAACTACAAACCACCCAATGGAGGTCAGATGCCGCATCCCCGGACACCTGAAGAGACTGCAGAGCTCAAGAAGAAGTACATGGAGGATTTCGGGAACAGGATGAGCGAGGAGCAGAAGCGAGCCGCGCCCCTGTACCAGAAACGGGATCTCGCGCTCGAACACAAACACAAGGTGGAGTATTGGAAGCGGTTCTTCCCCGATAAGCCGTTGCCGCCGTCGCTTCGGCAGGGCAAACCCCTTGAGTCCACACAGTGAGCCCGCCATTCTGTAGAACCACTCAGCAAGGCAGCAACATGCACCGGTCCAACGCACACGGCAATGGAATGATCCATAGCATCACCAAGAAGTTGTCTCCGATTGACAGTACCCGCGACGGTGATCCACGGCGTAGCTTCACGCGCGCGCAGGGTAGCACTCGGCCACCGTCGGTTGTTTCCTACGCGATGCTCTGTATCGTCTGCGCCGGGGCTTTTTTCGCCGGTTGCGGAGATTCGGAGAAGCCTTCTGAAGAATCGGCTTCAACCTCGGTTGCAAAGGCAAAGTCCCAACCGCCCGACACGTCCGCCCCGAAGACGGATTCGGTGCCTATCGACGAACGTGGGGATGCCATCGTCGCCCAATGGGACAATAGGGCGATTTACTACAGCCAGATACGCGACAGGATCAGTACGGACGAGGCGATCATGATGCAACGCATGTCCGGGACTGACCTGACGCCGCATATTGTCCGTCAGATGGAACAACTCGTGGATCGCATGGTGGAAGCGGCGTTGAAAGTGGAAGAGGCAATAGAACGGGAGATCGAAGTCAGCGACGAGCAGGTCGAAGAAGCCATACGCAGACTGAGGGCTTCCGCGCAGAACGAACGGCAATTCCAGGCCATGGTGCACGGAGCGACCGGAGAAGGGCTGCAAAAACTGATTCGAAATCAGATGCGAGCGCAGATTGTCGAGACGGTGGTGAAACAAGATATCCGCGACTCGATCACCGAAGACGTGAAGCGTCAGTATTACCAAGAGAATGTGAAAACAAAGTTCACGCCGACCGCCTACACCGAGGGACGCCGTTTTGTGATTGAAGCGCGGTCAGAGCCTCCCGGAGAGTTCCCCAGCGATCTGCTGAAACTGGTCAAGCGCACCCTTGCCCCTCTGGGACGAGAGGCGGAGCCCTCGAAAGCGGTGGCGGCGGTCCGGTCGCTGCCGGATGCGGCGTTTGCGGCCTTGCTCAAGCCCGCGCCTACACTCTGGAACGAAGACACGATTCCTCGCCTGCGCGAAGCGGCGGTGAACCTTGTGCCCTATGCCGCGCAAGCGGACGAGGCGACGGCGCTCGAGTCGGCCCGGGCACTCCTGACCGATGTCTATGCCTGTTTCCTTGGACGATCCAAGGAGGAAGCACTCGAACGGGCGCGGGCGCTAAGGGGACAGGCCCAAGCCCTCATTTCAGCGGCCACGGATGTTGTGGGCAGGGATGCCCTCTTCAAACCCTTTGTCCGCCAGTTTTCCGAGGACGATCTCATTCACGTCAGCCTCGGATATGTCAACATCTACCATATCATTGGCACCGGTGGCCCTGCGTCCAGTTTCGGCGAAGAATTCATGCGCGTGGCGCAAACCACACCCGTTGGCGAGCTCTCGCAGGTCGCCAGTGTGCCGACCGGATACGGATTCATGCTTCCGAAACGGAAGCGTCCGGAGATCACTCATCCTTACGAATCCGAATCCGTGCAACTTCACTTGGGGCCTTTGATCGAGGGTGAAGAGTATGAAGCGTGGCGCGAGGACCTCTATGCACGACACAATCTGCAAGTCAGAAAAGACGTGATGAAGGAACTGGCCAAAAGAGATTTCGGTGGTGGCGGAGTTTTCGCACCGGTACCTGCGAACTGAGAACGAAAGGTGAGCCCATGACGCCTAACCCAATCGAACGGGAAATCAACATTGGAGCCGTCGTACAGGTCATTTGGAACCGAAGCCGGAAAATCCTGGGCTTGGCCATGGTCTGTGCCATCATCGTGTACTCGCTCACCCTACTGCTACAGAATCGCTATGCCGCACGCGCGCAGTTGATTCTCGATTCCTCGAAAGTGGGTGTACGCAGTCTCTCTGCCGGGAACCAGGCCTCCACCACAACCTACGCCAACTTCGTCACCGGCGATCCTCTGATGACCAAGATACTCGAGGAGTACCCGCAACTGCGTGAAGAGCCGTACGAACTTGAACGTATAGACGCTCTCGCGGGCCGGGTCACCGTCGAGCGGGTTGGTGAAACGAACATCATCGAAGTCGTGGTCCTCTTGGAGGATGCCGAACTGGCCGCCGAAGTCTGCAACGCGCTTGTCTCCGGCGCGACCGAACTCAACATGCACCTGATTCGTAGCGAAATGCTCTCGACCGCCCAGTTGTTTAGGGACGTGCTCGGACCGCAAACCGACAGGACGACCGATCTGCGCGAAGGGTACCTCTCCATGCAGAAAAACGACCACATCGACAGCTTCCGGTCGCTGATTGAAGTCAAGCGCACCGTCATGGAGGGCCGGCACGTCCAACTTAAGAACCTTGAAATCAGCCAACTCGAGATGTCGACAACCATCGCAAAGAAGAGGGAAGCGCTGGCCAAGCTGGCCAAGATTCTCTACGTGAGACGCTCGTTGGCCGAAGATAACGTACTGATGGAAGCGCAACGCCGCAAGAATCCGGATACCACGGCGGATGGGTATCTTATCGCCTCCGTGACTGTGGAAGAGATCAATCCGTCCTATCTCGGTTTGGAGAAGGAAATCTACGATCTCGAAGCGCAGCTGGCGGGCGATCTCGCCAAGAAAACGGAGTACGAACGGACGATACCCAAGATGAAGAAGGAGATCGATGAGAAGGAGAACCTTCTTTTCGATATGCAGATGAGCCAGGAGGTCGCCCGTACCGACTGGCTCCGGGATTTCGAAATCCTCAGCGGTATCGCCAAGGAAGAAGGTTGGGTCGGTGCGACTGTTTTCGCCAACCGGCCGATTCTGCACGTCCTGAACCGAGCGGTTGTCGACACCAAGAAGGATTGGCCCAAGCGGAGTCTCATCGCAGGCAGCGCCGGTTTCATGGTCTTGCTATTGACCGCGGCGTATTTCATTTTGCACGACCTACACCACTTCATGCTCAGCCGCGCGGTTGGCGCCACAGAGACGAACGGCACCGAGGCTTAGACTCCGAACCGGCCAAACGACGGACAACCTTCCCACCCGGGCCATGGCGACATCCACGACCGGGCGCGATACACTTCCCCTATGTCTCGATCCTTGGGTTTCATGTCCGGTCCTTCCCCACCATGGCGTGCCGACGCGGTCGTTTTGCTGCTGCTGTTTGTTGCCTTGATCTGCATGCACTGGCAGACCTTCCTCTCCTCCTATGGGGAGGAGATGCACCTCGCCGGTGATATTGCCACGAAGGATTACCCCGCAAGGAACGCCTTGCTTCGGGAACTTCGTTCCGGGCATATCCCCACCTGGGATGGAACGCAGTTCGCTGGCTGGCCGGGCATTGCCAACTGCGAATCTTCGCCTTTTTACCCCCCCAACATTTTTCTGATTTTGTCTTGGCACGGCGAGCGATTCCCGTATCTGGTCTTTGAGTGGTTCGCGATCGCTCATCTCATCTTCGCGGGTTGGGGCGCGATGCGTCTCGGGCGGCGTTTGGGGCTTTCTTCCACCGCTGCCGTCCTCACCGGCTTGTCGTTCGGGTGCACCGGTTTTCTGATCGCCAATCGGTTGTACGTCAACGTCATCCAGGTCATGGCGTGGTACCCTTGGGCCTGGTGGGCGCTCGAGGGCGCGATTGGACGTCGTCGTCTCATCGATCTGCTCACGCTCACCGCAGTCTCTTTCTGTCTTTTGACGGCCGGGCATCCGCAGATGGCGATCTACGTATTCCTGGTTCTACTTGCCCGTGCGGTTCATGCGGCGTGGAACAACGGGGCGGATACAGACGTCGTCTCCACCGCGAGCGGACAACGCCTCTCCGCGTCCCTCGCGCGAATGTTGCCCCTCTTGGGTGCGTTTGTCTTGGCGGGTTTGCTCGCCTCCGCGGCGTGGCTCCCGTTCCTCCATCTCGCTTCTTTAGGTGAACGAGCGTCAACAACGTATGAGTACACGGCCGAGTTGGCTTTGCCGGCCGAGGAGCTGATCGATCTCGTTCTGCCCGATGTCCTTCCTCCGGTTCCAGAGACTTCCGGTGGGGAAACCCTCCATTACTGGGGAGCGCAGATCTTTTACGCGGGGCTCATCCCCTTGTTTCTTGCCGCGATCGCCCTGCCGAGTGTGCGCCGAGGGCGCGCATCCGAAGCGGTTTTACTGATTGCTTGCGCCGGAACGCTCTTATCGTTGGGGCCTGCAACAAAACTGCACGACCTTCTCTATCTAAGTGTGCCCGGTATGTCTGGAGTTCGTGCGGTGAGCCGATGGATGGGGATCGTGGCTCTGCCGATAGCATTGGCAGCGGGGCGGGGAATGCACGTGTTGCTCCAACGGAAACCCGGCGCGCCTTGGACGAAGTGGCTGTTGGGCGCTGGAGGTGCCTGGCTGACGATCTTGGTGTTACTGGCGATCGTCGTTGTCGCCCTACGGGTTGTGCTCGGCACAGCGTCGGAAAGCGCCGACCGTTTCTTGGAAGCTCTCGTCACAGCACTGATTTTCAGCCTTCTGTTTGGGCTTGTGGTTTGGCTTCGAAACTCGAGAAGAATCGATAACGGTATTCTCTGTCTGGGGGTGGGGTTGCTGTTGTGGTTGGACTTGGCCCGGCATCCTCTCAATGAAGACCTGCGCGAAGGACCGACCGCTTTTGTCACCGATGAAGCCGTTGAAGAGATCCTCCGCACACCGATTCCCGTTCGTACGAAAGTATTCTTTGGAAGTTGGGGGATAGAGCGGGAACTCTATTCCGGCGCTGTTTTCGGATTTGAAGAATTGGATGGCGAGTCTCCACTTAAGACACGTGATTCCACCGAAATCACGGCATTGACGGCGCTCACCGATCCGCTACGCATTAACCACTCTCTTCTCGATCTCTTTGGGACGCGCTATCTCCTGACGGATGTCGACGATCCCGGCGGACCCTGGAAACCGGCGAAATCTCGATTCTTGTGGGTCAATCCAGACGCTTCGCCACGCGCGCGCTTCTGTCAGGACTGGATATGGCTCGAAGCGCCAGCGAGTGTCGGCCTCGCATCGGGGACCGACCGCGCGCGGCTGGAACAGGGCTATCTTTCCATTCAAGCGTTTCCCAATCGGGACGCGGTGATGATCTTGGGGGCGGACGATATCCCTCCCAAGGAAGCCGTGAACTGGCCGGTTGGCGATACCGGGGTGACCTTGCAAGGGTCGCTGCTCGTTCACAGCAGTTCGAATAACGGTGTTCTGCCACAGGCTGTGATCGCCGTAAACGGGAAACAGGTCAGCCCCAACCGGAAGGGATACAACGTGGCTGTCCTCGACCCCGGCGCGGGAGTGTGTGTGAATTCCGACGTCTTCAATCTGGATTCTGAAGCAGAGAATTCGCGCCTATTGAGGTTTGTGCAGGATGTCCCTGAGGGATTTGTCGTCGTATTTGCCGTCTGCGACGAATCGACGAATCTTATGAAGCAGCCTGCGCTTGAGGCGCTTCGTCAATGCGGCGGCCAACTTGACTTGAGTCAACAGTACCGCATGGCGCACGTCATCGTGGGCGCAAAAGGGGCGCAACCCGGCACGGCGCTTGAAGTCGATTCCGCAACGGAAGCCTTGGTCGTCGTGATGGACCGTGGGAGACGCGTGATCGATCCTCAGCCGGTGGGGCGGCCGGAAGCCACAAGGCTCGTCCCAGTTGCTGGACTCGATAAGCCCGCGTGGGATCTGTACATGCGCCTGGGCGACAGGCTCTCGCGGCGTCCCGCCACCTATCGGTTGGGTGGTGAGCGATACTCCGTTCCTATCGACATCTACAGCGCGCCTCCTGGCCCGCTGGGATCGGAATACACCGCGGGTTGGGCGTCGATCCGTATCGGCGGGATCGAGACCGCTCTCAACAGCACCGGCTATAACCTTGTGGCTGTCGATCCCAACGGCTGGAAGGTACTGGCGAGTGAGGCGTTCAATCTTGGAGCGGACTACGATGATACGCTCGGGCTTCGACCTGGGACGCCTATGAATCGGGCGATGTGCGAGTTCATCGAGCGCTTTCCACCGGGGACGCTGATTGCCGGAGCCATCTGCGACAACGCGATGAACCTTCTCCAGGAAGCGACTGTGAAAGCGTTGCAGGAGATCGGCTTGGGCTTGGAAATGTCTCCCGATGAGGGAGGTCCCGAGACGAAACGATATCGGTGGGCGCATGCCTTCGCCGGTGTTGTGGGGGCACCGGCTGGAACGGGTGTGGAGGTGACTTCTGCGGAACCGTGCGCGTTGTTACTTGTGGGTGAACGTGAAGACGTGCCGGAGCATATCCCCGACCGCTTGGACGAACTCCCCGAGAGTCAACGCTTCGTTTCGGGTGTCGTCCCGAAGGTTCGGGAAAGCGCATTCGCACGTGTCGGGACCGAACCTGAAGAGCCCGAGTTTCCGATGGCGAAAGAAGCGAGGCCGGAGGATGCCGAAGCCGAACCGGCCTGGACATTCACGATCGAAAGACCCGGCCGAATCGTTTGTGAGGGGTGGGCGCCGTCTGAGGGGTGGCTTGTCACCTCCGAGCGTTTCTTCCCAGGTTGGCATGCGACGGTCGATGGTGAACCGGCGGTAACTCGGCGCGCGCACCGCTATTTTCGCATGGTCTGGCTGGAAGAAGGATTTCATCGCGTGGTCTGGAAATACGATCCGCCCGGTTGGTTGCACGGCATGATCCTCAGTATGGCGGCTTTCGTTGTCTTGGCGGGGTTTTTCGTGTACCACTGGAAGCAACGGCGGCGCGGAAAGACGCTCTGTTTCTAGGACGGTCGGAGCTCCGGGTGTGCGAACGGAGCGAGATGCCTTGCGCGAATCGTAAACGACTTGTGGGAGATGCGATCTGATGTTTCTCCAGAATGTTGTCCAGACGTGGAGGCGAGATCGCCTACACCGAGAGTTTTTCACACGGGCGTTTTCCGGAAGAACACGCTTGACCTTGGCGCGGCGCGGCACGTGTCCATGGGGGCGGATATCCCTCTTCTCGCTCGTCCTTTTCGGCGTTGCTTTCGCTCCGGGAATCGCAACCGCGAAGACGCTCTACGTCTTTGATATCGAAAAGTATTTTCGTTCCGAACCGGACCGGACCGTCGATTGGCAGTACGATGTGCTGCGGCTGACGGCGGGTTTGCAGGGGCTTGTCAATCGTCCCGTCGCCCCAGTCGAGTCCGGTCGTAGCGTGCCCGACGCGATGCTGTATCTGCTTTTTATGCGGAATGCGGTATCGGGACACGGGCAATCACAGGACTCTTACTGGCTGGGGTATCTAAGCCACCCCGGGCGGCTGTTGGCCGATTTCAATATCGTCGAGGTCCTTTCGCTGGAAGAGCTGCTGGGGTACCCCGAGATTGCCGAGCATGTCCAAGGCGCGGTTTTGTGGGACGAGCGTGTGCCCGCCACAGCCAATGTGGCCACCACCATCTGCGGCGTTGAAGGTTTGCTGCCCATACGTCACGTTGTGGGCAAGGGAGAGCGTGCGCAACGGAGCCTCCACCGGCAGCTGATTGACGAAGGACCCGGGTTGAAAGTCGGCGCGACGCTTTCCGGTAAGTTCCTTGGCTATGGTGCTCTGCCGGATACCACCCAGGAAACGCAAAGTAGAGGCAGCACAAAGTACGACGCGTACCGGTGGGCGATCGAACAGTACCTGGAGCCCGGACGCTGCTCCAATTTCCACCTCGGCTACTACCTCGATGGAATCGATTGGGAGCCCGAAACACCCGGCTGGCAATGCGGCGATTTGGCGAGTTCCGGTGTTCTGAACACGGATTTTTACGTCTCGGAGAAGGCTTTTGTCTTCGATTTGGACCCCTGGTGGAGTGAAATCGCGCCCGACGAGAGCGAAGAAAGCAAGAGCGTCCAACTGCTTCAAGGACTCGACAAGATTAATCTCGTTAACATCCTGAGTACGATTTACCGAAATCGCAATGCCCAGGGTTTCGCCTCCATCGGAGGCTTCGTGCCTTGGTTTCTCAAGTATACGACCGACTCCCCTGAACGGTACCGGGGATCGAACGACCCGGTCGAGTCCGAATACGAGTTTCTGGCGATAGCGACCGCGCACAATGCTCATGTCGAGGGGGATGCCTACGCTCTGGGAGGGCTCGCGAATGCGTCGGTTTTTCGGCATGTGCGGCTGGAGCCACGCTACGAGCAAAACCTGGTGCCCTCCCGCGCGCAAGTCGAGTCGGAACTGGGCGATGTGAACCAACACGTCTATCTGCTTCTCTATATGGGGGATTTCGATTCGCCCGCGTGGATCAGCCAGGCGATTCCCACGCTTTGGGACGATGCCTACCGTGGACGGATCGATCTGGCCTGGGGGTTCAGCCCCACGGCGGCGGTCCGGGGCGCTCCGATGTTTGAATACGTTTACGACACGCGTACCGAACGCGATTATTTCGTTGGCGGCGATTCCGGCGCGGGGTACGTGCATCCGAGGTATCTGGTCAAGCCCCGGGGCTCTTCCGGATACGACACCGCGATCCAGGCGTGGGTCAAGTTCAATCGAAAACTGTACCGTCGTTTCGACTATCAGGTGACCGGGTTGGTGATCAACGGTAACGGGGGACCGCTCAATGCGAACCTCCAGAAGCCGTTCTTCCATTTCTCACCGCACGGTGTCGTGTCGCAAGTTCCGTTTTTCGAGCCCCTCTCGTCGGGGGTGGTTCCCTTCACGAAACTCCGGGGCGACTTGTCGCTCTTCGATGTGGATCCCGACGATATTGTGGCGCGGATCGGAGCGGAACCGGTTGCGGGTTTGCCCGATTTTCAGGCTTGGCGATGCGTTATGACCACACCGACGAATCTCTATTTTGCGATTCGCGAGCTGAAGCAAAAGTACCCCAATCGAAACTACGAAGTTGTCGACCCGTATACGTTCTTCTACTTGCTCCGCGAGGCGGAGGGGGGGAGTAACTACTACTTGAGTCTGGTGTGGGACCACAACATCCCCACACAGATGGAGGCGTCCCGCAACTATCACAGCCGTGTCGTTCTTCGCAATGACGGATGGGACATCTGGAACGAAACCGGAACGCCGCCCGAAAAGCGCTATCGCCTCTACTATCACTGGATTCTGGAGACCGATAGGACCAAAACTCTGCCTCGGGCGACCACCTACATTCCCAACACCGTCGGCACGGGCGAAAAGGTGGCTGTGCAGATCGACGTCGAAGCCCCCGCTACGGAAGGACTTTACCGGTTGCGTCTGTATGTCCAACAGGAGGACCAGGGGAGCGTGAGTCCCAAGTTTTACGAGGATCTGTTTGTTTATGTCTCGAGAGCCGCGACGCCTTGAAAACGCGCATTCTCGCGCGAAGGCAAGGATGCAGGAACGGATTGCCCGTAGGAGCACATTGGTATGAATTTTCTTGAAACCATTGTCAATTTATTGTTCGACATTCTGATCGTACTTCTTTTCGTACGGTACTTTGTCGACTCGGTATCCGCCTTTCAGTTCGGACCGATACTCTCCATGTTGCGGCAGGTGACCGACCCTGTCGTTCGGCCGGTTCGTCAGTTTCTCGAACAGGCCGCACCCCGGCGTGCGGTTTGGGCCCCGATTGTGGCTCTGCCCGGCGTTGTCTTGATCCGGGGATTGCTGTTCTTTGGCGCGGATGCAATGCGAACCGACGCGGTCGGAGCGAACCTGAACGGTTTCGATCCGCGCGTTTACGGGAACGGGTTCATGCGCAGTTTCGAACAAGCGGCCGACTCTCTGTTCACGGTCACGGCCGCGCTCCTTTTGGCGAGTACTCTATTTACACGGGGCGGATTCGCCATGCCCGCCAGTTTGGGATGGCAGATCTTCCAGGATGGCACCGGGAACCTGTTCCGGTTCGCGCGGGCGATCTGGAAGGTTGACCGGCTGTGGCCGCTGTTTGGAGGCGCGGTGGGGTTGCTGGCGATCGCTCACTTCCTGTTCGTCGCCATCGTCACGCTACGGTTTCTCCAGAGTGCCCGGCTGCTTCTGGTCTCCGAGTGCTATTTCCTCTTGTCTGCCGTGGGCAGACTGCTCGGCGTTTATTGGTTCATCTTGGTGATTGCGATTATCGCCTCTTGGTTGGCGTTTGGCGGTGCGGGGGGCGATCAGCCCGTGGTCCGGGGCGTGCGCGCCTTGGCCGAGCCGACGTTTCGTTTCTTCAGGCAGTTCCGTTGGGCGCGCTGGGGAATTATCGATTTCTCGCCCATTTTCGCTTTTTTGGCGCTCTCTTTCATTCGGTTTTACGTTCTATTTCCCCTGATGAGCGACATGGCCGCGAGACGCTATATGTTATCTCTCGAAGCGCTCGTGATTCCGGGCGCGTGAAACCGCCGAACGGCCCTGGTCCCAAACCTGTGGGGTTGGTACTTTCAGCCCAATCTTTCCCAACAATTTCTCTGAGAAACGCTCTATGCCTAAACGTGATGACATCCACAAAATCTTGATCGTCGGGTCTGGCCCCATCGTGATCGGCCAGGCCTGCGAGTTCGACTACTCCGGGACCCAAGGCTGCAAAGCCTTGCGCGAAGAGGGGTACGAAGTCGTCTTGGTCAACAGCAACCCGGCCACGATCATGACCGACCCCGAAATGGGCGACCGGACCTATATCGAGCCCATTACCCCGGAAATCGTCGAGGCCATCATCAAGAAGGAGCGTCCCGACGCGTTGGTTCCCACGCTGGGGGGGCAGACCGGGCTTAACACGGCTGTCTCACTCGCCAAGTCGGGTGTTCTGGAGAAGTACGGTGTCGAACTGATCGGCGCGAAACTCGATGCGATCGAGAAGGCTGAGGACCGTGAGCTTTTCAGAGACGCCATGGAGACCGTCGGTCTTGACGTTCCGGAAAGCCAAATTGTCAACACATTTGACGAGGGGCGCGACTGTCACGAATCCATCGG
>CAYTDF010000018.1:0-20208 GCA_964436365.1 uncultured bacterium
TATGCCCCGACTCCCAAGCGGCGAGCCAAGAGGCCAACAACCTCCAGGCCGCGCACCGTCCCCAAACACAACCTGCCCACCGCGCCGAAACGAAATCCCGGGTTCGAGAAACTCGGTTTCGACGCTCTCTTGGTGAAGGGGGACGAGCTCTTCCGGGATGGCGACTATGGCACGGCTTTGGGAGCGTATCAGGCGGCGACGCGCAAGGAGCCGGGTTCCGCACTGGCTATGTGGGCGATCGCCCACGCTCAATTTGCCAAGGGTGATTTCGACTCGGCTGCCGTCAGCATGCACGGTGCTTTACGGGTTCAGCCCGATCTCTTTGGCTATACCGGTATCATCCGGATGTTCTATCGTCGGACAGAAGATTTTGACGCACGCATGGGGGCGCTCGCTCTTCGGATACAGAACAACAGAAACGATTTTCGCGGCGCGTTTTTAGCGGGCGTAATGCTCGGGCTCGATGCCTATCGCGATCTCGCCGGAGTCCATCTCGAAGGAGCGCTGCAGCTAAATCCCGACGACTCTCTCATTCCCGAGCTGCTGCGTGGTTTGGAGGCCGAAGCGATTGACGACCGTCCCGATGGCCACCGGGATGAGACCGCCCCCCAACCCGCCGCTACGATTGAGTGAATGCGGAGCCGGTCGCGTCTTTTTGTTCTGCCGTACAAATGGAGGTTGGCATGTTGAAGTCGACACATCGCTTAAGGCGCTCCCTTCGTTTCGTGGGGCTTATGGGATTCTGTTTCCTGTTGAGCGATTCGGCGAGCACGAGCGCCTCCGCACAACCCGGCCACGCTTCCGCCTCCCTGACTGTACTGCAGACTGTCTCCAGCGGGCGCTATGAGCGCATGAGACGGCTCGGTTACAGGTTTGGCGGCGTTCACCGTGCTAAGCGGCCGACGTATTCAGCCGTGGCGCACCCGACATTGGGGGTGACCACCCTGGCGCATCTCAATCCCTTGGGACCGGGCCTGGGACCGAAAGGGCGTTATGTTAAATATCTATCAAACTATTTTCTTGCGAAGCCGCATCATTGGATGGATCCCAGAGAACCGTATGATTTGCAGAATCCTATCATCGAGCACGATTTTTTCCCTACGGCTTGGAATCCAATTCCTATAAAGAAAGAGCTTTTCAATGGCAGAAATTGGAGGACGATCGAAGACGTCGAAAAACTCGATCTGAGTATTCTCGCGAGATACAAGCCCGTCTCGAAGAAGCGTGCAAAGAAACCGAAAACCGGCAAGAAACCCGATCCCGGTTTTGAATACAGCCTGCCTGACGGCCCCAAACGGAACCCCGAGTTCGAGAAACTCGGTTTCGACGCGCTCCTGGTGAAGGGGGACGAACTGTTCCGAGAGGGCGCTTATTCCAAGGCTTTGGACGCGTATCGGACCGCGTCCCGCAAAGAGCCGGGCTCCGCCGTGGCCCTATGGGCTATTGCCCATGCCCAGTTTGCCGCGGGTGATTTCGATTCGGCCGCCGCCAGCATGCATGGCGCTTTGCAGGTTCGGCCGGATATCTTCATCCATGCGGGAATCGTGCGGATGTTTTACGGCCAGACCGATGATTATGACGCACGCATGGGCGCGCTCGCCCTGCGGGTACGGAAGAATAGAAACGACTTTCGCGGCGCGTTCTTAGCGGGTGTGATGCTCGGGCTCGATGCCCATTGCGATCTGGCTGGAGATCACCTCGAAGGTGCGTTGCAGCTGAACCCCGACGACTCTCTCATTCCCGAGCTGCTACGTAGTTTGGACGCGGAGGCGCTTGACGATCGTCCCGATGGCCATCAGGATCAGACCGACCCCCAACCCGCCGTCTCCGTCGAGTGAGCGCGACGCCAAACGCCGAGCGTGATAGGCTTGAGCGAACGCCCACTCAGCATCCGTGCCCGGCCGCAGCCTGTGGCGCGTGGAGGAATCCCATGCGACAACTCTTGCCCCGAACTCTCTTTCTTCTGCTCTATGGATTGATGGCTACAGTCTTCAGTGCGAGCGAAGCTCTTTCCGCGCCCTCATCCGAGACTGAAATACGCGTTGCCGCCGTCCAGTTCGATCCTCATAAAACCGTGCGGGAGAACACGACGGTTATCGTTGAATACCTCGAAAAATGCGCAAAGGATTCCGTACGCGTCGTCGTGTTCCAAGAGTGTGCGACCACGGGCTACACGAACGAAGCCATCGAGCGCGCCACGGCGCAAGAGCTCCAAGACGCCGAGAAACGGATCGCCCAAGCCTGTCAGAAGTACAATGTATACGCGGTCGTCGGCACTCCCCATCACAAAGACGGGGCGCTCTACAACACGGCCGTCGTTGTCGGACCGGATGGCGAAACGGTGGAGCGTTACGCCAAGATGCAGTTGGTCGGCGGGGATCGTTGGGCCAAACCGGGGGAGACCCTCAGCGTTTTTCCTATCGATGACATCCCTTGCTCGATTATCATTTGCCATGACGAGCGCTATCCGGAGCTCGTGCGCTTACCGGTTTTGGCCGGAGCGCGTCTGGTTTTCTATATCTCCAGCGAATTGGACATCACCGTCGAGCGCAAGTTGGACCCATACCGGTCGCAGATTACCGCCCGGGCCGATGAGAACGATATCTACATCGTCCACGCCAACAGTCCGGCCATGCTTTCGCACGGGCAGAGCCGCATTGTCGGGCCGGATGGTAATCTAATCGCCGAGGCTGAGTTCTTTGGCAATCGGGTGGTGACCGCAACGCTCGATATGCGCCGCGCCAACGGTGGGACTGCGCTCAACAGTCTTCGCGCCGACAGCCTACGGGAATGGTGGGAAGAAGGCATCCGCAAGGTCCGCGTGAAGAAATAAGAACGCCTATTCTCTCGGGCGATGTGTGTTGCTAGGAATGAGTCTTACAGCATAAGATAACAGACACCTGCGGTCGCCAGTTGGATCGTCAGGTTGTCGATACCGTGAAAACTGACGGCCTCGACCAGCGTCGTCGTGAGGGCGAGCGCGAGCGCTGTGAAAACGACGCGCCCCAGCGGGATGTCGAAACCGGTAAATAGGAACAGGAGGCAGCCCAGCAAGGCAGCCGTGAAGACGGCGGCACTGCCTTCGAAACTGTGGTGTGCCTTGATGCCCGTAAGCGTCGGTATCCTGTATCGGTGCTTGCCGAAACGAGTCCCGACTGGCTCGCCCACGGCGTCACCCCAACCGGTCGTGATATAGCCGAGGATGGCGAACTCTGCAAAGAACAGGTTGCTCAGCAATCCTCCCAGCGCGGTCATAAGGAAAGGTGTGACGATATAGAATCGTTCGAAGGGTGCGTCGGTTGGCCGGGCCAGCGCCTTGAAGATACGGCTCTTATTTCCCTGCAAAACGGCATAGCCGACAACGGTTCCAATCGACGCGCCGAAAACCTGCACCGCTTGAAAGCCACCGACCAGGCCCACAACTCCGGCCAGCGTGAAGATCGAGAAATGAAACACCTTTCGCGAGTACCCGACGGGAAGACGATACTTCTCCTTCCAGTACCCCGAAATCCAGCCCAGCGACGTGCCCGCAACCAGACCGGCCGGAAAGAAGACGATCCAGCAATACAGGGGAGGGAACGACCATCGGGTCAGAAAGAAATCGAGCATATTTCATGATCTCCCAAGAATTATGGCGGATTCAAGAACGTTGAGCGCCCAGCCCTCGCGGCCACTTCGTGTGCGCTACCGGAAGGAACTTTCGAGATACATTCTCTTATTCCGGTCTCCGACTGTAGAATATATTATCCTTCTTCACGAACCCCGTCGGCGCTGAGCCGTCCATCGCGGAACGGAGCAGGAGTTGTTCCAGCGCATTGCCGTCGTCGTCCGTCAACTCCGTCCTCTCCTCTTTGACCCCGTCGTCGGCCAGCAGCCAGGTCTCGTAATCGCGGCAATCCCCGCTTTCGAATGGAAGCAGGGTTCCTTCGATTCCGGAGATCGCCAACGCGATTCGAAAAGGCTCGAACGAATACCGGCAGATGACGAACAGCCCGTGCGGGAACGCGTCGTCCTCGATGGAGGGCGACAGCATGTCGAACAGGATATCCTTGGCGGATGTCATGATGTAAAAATGGCTTCCCGTCGCCAGGGTCAGCGTACCGATTCTCCGTATCGTGCAATCCCGGCAGCATTCGGGGATTGCCTTATCCGTATTCTGCAGATTGTGCTCCAAGAAATGGCAATCGTGATTCGAGCGGCCTGAAATACACGCTGGATCCAGCGGTTTGAGGCAAAAGCCGACTCCGACAATGGAGTCTTGGCCGCCTTCCCACGGCTCGGATACCGGAATGACGTTCTCCAGACGATCCGCCGCACGGTTTTGGAGGATCGTTTTACGGTATCGGCTCATGCCCTTGATCGCACGAATGGGATGCCGCAAGAGGACCCGTGTGGTGAACAGCCAGCCATACTCTCTCAAGAGGCTCCGGGCGCTAAAATCCCAAATACTGAGACGTAAGAACTGGATACGGTCCAGCCATTCAAAGCATTTCATCTAGAGCGTCTCCGGTACACCGTCACGCGGGGTTCTCTTGCATACGAGGGGACGGGCGTATCAGTAACGAAGTGGATTGATCCCCGGATGGGATTCGATGAGGATGTCGCCGTCACTCACGAGGCCGTTCGACGAAGCGTAGGGGACGAATTTGACCGCAGTGTTGGGATAGTTCTGGATCGAGACGGTGTCGTCTTCTCCGTCCGGCCCCAAGCTAGCGACAATGTAATCGCCGGTTCCACCTCGCCCACCTCGGGTGTGTAACGAACGCAGGCTTTCCCGGCCGACACAGTAGCTGTACTGGTAGTACGAGAACCACTCCGTCCCCATTGGCTGGAAGAAAATGTCTTCAGGAATGATGGCGATATAGGCGATGGGGGTTGTGAACTGCGCGTACGCCGCATACCAGCCGAACGTGACCCAGTTGGGCAGGTCCTGCCGGTCGAGCCGGTAGCTTTCGAACGCCGTCCCGAGCGCCTTCACATCCGCCTGGACTCGCGCAACCTTCGCACGCGTCTGCGCGTTCAAAAAATTCGGTACCGCGATCGCTGCCAGAATGCCGATAATGGCGACGACGATCAGCAACTCGATCAGCGTGAAGGCGTCTCTCTTGGCCATTCTGCCCGACCTCCTCGCGCCCGGTTTCTGTCGGTAACGGTGGCGTCGTTTACCTTACCGCTCACTCATCGCGGGGATCATGATGGGCCGGACGCGTTGCCTCTCCACTTCCGAAACCAGCAAGACCTTCTTACGTGTCCACGCCATCCCCGAGCAGTACCCCAAGGCTTCTCCCGCGAGGCTTTCACGCTCGTGGCTGGCCACGACTTCCCCCGTCGAGTCATAGACAAGAATACGTTGATTCCGAGCGTCGGCGAGATAGATATAGCCGTCCGGTCCGTACGAGAGCCTTGGCTCGTCGTCCGTCGCCAGCTCCGTCTGGAATGGCCATTCGGCGAGGAAGCGGCCGTTCGAATCGAACCTCTGTATCCGCCGATTCAGATGGTCGGCCGCGTAGACATTGCCGTCGGAATCGACGCACACCCCACGGGGTTCGTTCAGCTCACCCGCCGCCGTTCCGGGTCTTCGGTCGGCGCGTCCGATGGAGCGGATCCGTTTTCCTGCGAGCGTATAGATGGCGATCCGATGGTTGCCGGTATCCGCCACCAACAGACGGCCTCGTAGCGGATCGACCGCGATGGCGCGTGGCCCAAAGAACCCATCGGTGATGACCCGGGCCGGATTTCCTTTTGGGTCGAAGACCTGAATCCGCGAGTTCCAGGTGTCACAGACGTAGATGTTCCCTTTCGCGTCCACAGCCACGTCGCGCGGTTGTTTGAACTCGCCCGGCTCCGTCCCCTCTTCGCCGAACTGCCAGAGGTACTGCCCATTCTCGGCGAAGACTTGAATGCGGTGATTGAGCATGTCGGCCACGAGGATCTCGCCCCGCATGTTCACTGCCAGCCCGCGCGGTTGCCTGAACTGACCGTTGCCTTCACCGTGTCCACCGATATCGATACGCGCACCCCGCTCACGCGGCCGCTCGCTCGGCGGCAATGGAGGTGTCTCGACGACTGGCGCGACGGTCATGCCCATCGAGGCGTTGAGATTCGTACGCGGGCTGAAAACCCACGCGTCCCCGTTGCGGTAGACCAGGTCCAGAAGGTGACCCCACTGCAACCATTGTTTGATGGGGGTGCCGACGCCTTGTTCCAAGAGGCTTCGTTTCTCGTAGGTGCTAAACAGCAGGTAGCGCACGTCGTACTTGGCGAGGAGCGACCGGAACTCTTTCTCCTTGTGCGTCGTGTACAGTTTTCGAATGTCGCGAAGGCGCGGCGTCTTTTGATCCAGGTTGCCGCGCTCGCCCACATGGTGCGGCCAGCCCAGAACGGCCGGTAAACACAGCGATACGCGATTGCTCGTTATAGCCGATCTCTTTTGCGTACTCGGCGATGACGGGGTTCGGGCGTCGCCCTTCCGTCCGCCAGTTGAGCCAGGAGATCAGTTTGGCGTCGTCTTGACCGTACTGTTGTTGCCAACCGGGCAGGTAGGCCGTGCCGTCGAGTGTCGGGCGGGGCGGCTGATTGCAGCGTGCCCCGCTGGCCTCTGTCACCGTGTAGGGGGCGCAGACCGTAAACGTAGAGCATAGGAATGCGAGCGCGATGAACGTGAACGCAAAACCCCATCGAAGTGTGCCCCGTATCAACCGTTGGGAAGGCCGCACCACAGGAGTGCGCCATGCACGCCACATCCAACAGAGCAGGCACGCCGCGCCCACCGAGAAGAGATTCCAAACCACCAAGAAGAACTTGAAGATGTCGTTACAGCGGTGGTTGGGTGGCCCCCAGGGGGGCTCGTTGACATAGATCAGTTCCGTGCCGATGGAGATGCTCAGCGCCAGGAGCACGATGGACAGCGCGAAGCGCCGCTCCGGGTCCGTACGGCGGCGAAGGATGATGAACGCGGTGAGAATCCAGAACGGCGCAAGCATGAGCGCGGTGGTCGCGTCGTAACCTCGAGCGCCGTCTTGAATATCCTTCGGCGCGGCGGAAGCCTGATCCCGGAAGGTGACCGTGTCGCTGTGGGTCAGTCCGAGTCCCGAGACGGCCTTCGTGAAGGCGCCGTCCTCGGTGAAGTGAATCGGCAGGGTTTGATTGATCTGCTGGGCACTCCAGATCGCCGCGACGAACAGCACCGTCGGCAGCAGCAGACGCCGCCAGGGGCCTCCGCCGGACAGGCAAGCGAGTCCGAGCAGAACGCCGATTGCACCGCCACTAAGTACCCATTGTAAAATACTTTTTATATCGTGTGTTTCCGCGACGGCTCCGCCCTCTTCCGCACCACTGGCGATCTGAATCGTCCGCCAAAGGCCGAACATGAGTGCAACGCCAAGGGCCGTGGCCAGGAGCGCCAGTTTTCGTTTCGATCCGTAGTCGCGCAAACGCCGTGCCGAGCCCTCGAACTTTCCGTTCGGGAAAAGCGTGAACCACAGGATCGAGGCGCAGATCGGAAGCAGGAACAATGCGTAAAACAGCACGTATGTCAGCAGCGGTGTCTGGCCCTCCTCCATAATCCGCGCACCCGTCACTCGCGTCACGAAGTGGAAATGGAAGGGCAGGAACAAGAACCACGAGAGCCCGATGACGAATGGACCCGCCAATAGCGGCGCGAGTCGGCTCAGACCTCGAGGAGTCAGCCAACCCGGCCGGGCTTGACGGTTCTCGGAGATGTCGCGCTCGCGGAAAATCAGTCCTGAAATCAGCAGTGTGAACAGCGCCAAGCCGGGAGCGTTCCAAGTGTTCGTCGTCGTTACCGTGCCCAGCAGCAGTGCCAGCACGAAAAAGCAGAGCGCGCGGCCGGTCACGGTCGCTTTCGAGGAAGTCTCGTAGCGATACCACGCGTACGCGCAGACCAGAAACGCCGCCGCCACAGGCATGACGATCATGTGGGCATGCAGATCCGCGAACAGATACGTCCATATCGGGAATTCGTTCGCGTTGGTGCCGAAGGTCACGTTGTGGCCTGTGGGCCAGAAGAACGTGTCAAACCCAAGAAAGCCCTTTGCGCCTTCTGCGGGAGCCGCGAGTCCCACCGAATACAACGCCATGCGCCAGACGATCTTCACCGTCTCCCACCAGTGTTCCTGAATGGCCGCCCATTCGGGAGGTGCCGCCCGGAAATAGGCGGAGTTGCCGTCCAGCGTGAAAATAAGCCGTAAGAACGCGTACAAGTGGCTCGCGAAGACCGCCAAGAACGAGCCCAGCACCCCGGCCTTCCACGAGCGCGTCAGCGCGTAGACCAGACCGAAAACCGCCGAGACCGTCAGTGCGGGAATCGCGCAGACCGCAATATTGTAGAAATAGTTCGGCGGAAGGCCGATCAGGCGGGCGGGGAGCCCCAGAAGAACGTAACCGTAATAGTAATAATTAGACAGAAGCCGTCCCGAAATCCATGGGTCGTCGGTCGGGAAGGTCGAGGCTTTGAAGATCGCGCTGAGGAACGACATATCCATCGGCTTCTCGCCCCAACGGATCGCCGGGTTCCACGACCGGACATGCAGAAACCAGGCGAACGCGGCCAAGAAGAGAATCTCCGTGCCGATCAGCAGCCAGCGGCGTTCGACCGCGAACCGCCATATCTCCGCCCCGTGTCGGCGAGTCAAGAATAACGCGGCGCTCAGAAGCAGCACGAAACAGAGCGCGAGTTGCAGACGCGACAGCAGCAGCAACTCCGTCGCGGCCAGATACCAGGACAACCACGAGAACGACGCCATGCCCACGATCTTGCCGATCGCAAAACCTCGGTCGGGCAGCGCACCGCTCCAACGGAACACCAGCAGAAAACCGACGATCCCCAACAGTTCCGCGATCAGCAGCCACGCCAGCACGGGGTGCCGTGGGTCGGGTTCGAAGATCGTCTTTCCGTCGCGAACCGAGAGAATCATGCTCGCATCGACATCCTGAATCCACTCCGGCGGATTCTCGACGATGGGTCGAATCTGGTCCGCATCGAGTTTGTCGACGTTTTCCCACACCACGATCTTGGGGTGATCGTAGACCTTGAACGACTCGTCCTCGTCATCGGCGTAGAGCTTCCAAGGGCCGATGTTGACCGTCCGGTCGAAGACCTTTGCCACCTTGAAACCGATCTGCTCCGCGAACATCAGCCGGAACAACGTATTCGTATTTCCAAAGCGCTCGGGCCACCGGAACGTGGTTCCATACGCACGCTTGCTGGCCAGCGCGATGGCGTCGGACTTGGTGATGTTGGCCAGCTGTATGCGCAGTTTCTGCGGGGAGTCTCGGTCGGCGTGAAGATTCAGACGGTCGCGGCCGTTTGTGGGGCCCAGCTCGTCCCAACTCTGAGCCGCATAGCCCTTTCCTGCATAGTTCGCACGCCACCAGTCGTGGAATTCGGTCATGGTATGCGTCGACCCATAGACATCGCGGACGTAGGCGTGGGCGTAGAGCGTACTGGCGATCAGACACAGCGTGATCAGGGCCCAGCCCACAGGCCGTACGGCTCTAACCGCCCACTGCGGAAAGCGCGCCAAGGTGGGGTGATAGGTTCGTGGGTCCACATGCACCATCGTGCACAGCAGCCTGGCCCCGAAGAGGAGCATAATCGGCAGGATCGGCGCCATGTAACGCGGAAACTTGCACAGAACCGTGGCGTACAAAAAGAGATTGGGGAGCACCCATGCCAGCAGTACCAGGTCTTCGCGCTTGCGGTGGCGAATGGCCCAATAGATCGCGAACGCGAGACCCGCTGTCAGAGCGCTCGCGGTCATCCAATCGAGCGATGGATAGAAGAGATTGTCGAATAGGTACAGGAACGGTGTCGTGTCTCGGTATTGCTGGGTAAAGACGATCGGCGCTTCACCGGAAACGATAATCTTGTACTGGGCGACGATGTCGCTGGCGAACCGGTCCGCCTCGGTAAACGCGAACGGCTCTCCGATAAACAACGCCAGCATCCCCACCGGCACCGCTAGCACCAGGAAGAACCACGGGCTGACAAAGCGGCCCCACGCCGTCCCCCAACGGCCCTCCCCGTCCCACCAACTCTGCAATCTCATGCCTAGCATGGAGAGCAGGAGTAGCAGGCCCGCCCCGATCAGCAGCAGGCCGATACGGCTCCCCGTGCCCACATAGAAATCCCTAAACGCGGCCAAGGTCACATCGAAATGTGGGTCGCGCGATGACGCGGCTTTGAAGAAGTGCAGCGTGATGCCGCCCACGATCAGCACGAACAGCGTGTTCAGCCAGCGGCCGAGTTGTCCGTGACGGTCCTTGCCCCAAGTTCCGCAGGCGTGCGCAAGGAGAAGAACGCCGGGGAGCGTGATCGCGCTCCATTTGCAGGCGATGGCGAAACCGGTGAACAGGGCCCCCAGAATATAGGGGATCAAACGCGGCTGGCGTGCAATCTGGAGAAACTGCGATAGCGCGCAGATGACGAAGAAACCGCACAGGATGTCGACCGTCGCGAAGTGCGAGAGTTGCACGTGCAGCACGGCGGTGGCCAGCATCGCCGCCCCCAGCAGGCCCGTCCCCGCGCCGTATGCGTCCCGGCCGATCCGGTACAGAATGTAGACGCTGGCCGCACCGGCCCATGCGGTCATCAAACGCCCGATGAGGATTGTGCCGCCGTAGTAATTGAGTGCCCTAGAGAGGCCCTCCGCATCGCCTCCCAGTACCCAAGACGGGACGCCGAAGAAGGTGAACGCCGCCATCACCGGCAGCGCCAGGTACAGCGTAGCCAGTCCGAAACTGCCCGGACCCTCTCGCGAACCGGCTTGCCCCTCTTGGGTGGCCTTCCTCAACAGTACCCGCGATGCCTGCACCAACCCGATACCTAACGTCAGCAAAATGAGTGCACAACGAAGCCAGATAGAGGTCGTGAACGGCACGAGATCCGCAGGCCTCTCCGCCGTTCGCGGCGAGATCACCACCGGAGCCGTCATGTCGTACAGGTAGTAGGGCAGGGTGCCGTAGTTGAAGTTGATGGGCCGCAGGGGCGCTGTCAGCGGGCTATCGGGTTTGGGGTCTTTTCGAATGGGTTCGTAGATCTGGTGGTGCCAGTACCGCGCCAAATACTGGAAGTAGTGCTCGTCGTCCGCCTTCGGTTCCACCGGATCGAGCCGCGCGTAGTTAATGCAGTTCGCGACGTGCCGTTCGTCGGGATGGGGGTCGAATCCTTCGCGAATCGCCCAATCCAGGCCCGACATCCGCAGCCAAAGTCCAAAACCGAAAATAAAGAGAATGCCAATCGAGGCGGCGGTGCGTTTGTCACACATGCGGACGGGACCCATTTCCAACTCAGTCTCTTGGTAGCAACGAAAGGTAACCATAAGGATAACGCGTGATTGGAGCACGCTCCAATCGACGACAGAAGGGACCGGATGGGCTGGCCAGCGCTGCGCTCTCGCCTCAGCGCCGCCACACCTCTCTGCTTGGCGCACGGGGATGGGAAGGCTACCTTGTGATGACCCCGTTTCTTTCGGGGGCGGAGTGACGAGCATGCCCAAGAAGAGCGATTTCGACATCCACCGAGCCATAAGCGTCTTGCGCGAGGTCATCCCCCGGTTTCGCGAGCCGCATGTGACCCAGGAAGCCCGGAAACGCGACCCGTTCCGCGTCTTGATCTCCTGTGTTATCAGCCTTCGCACCAAGGATGACGTTACCGCCAAGGCTTCGAAGGCTCTCTTCGCCAAAGCCAGGACCCCCAAGAGCGTGCTGGCTCTTTCGGAGGAGACCGTCGCCGAACTCATTTATCCCGCCGGGTTCTATCGGCAGAAGGCCGGGCAGATCCGAGCCATCTGTGCGCGTATCCTCGAGGATTATCAGGGAAAAGTGCCTGACGATATCGACGAACTCGTCACGCTCCCCGGCGTTGGCCGCAAGACCGCCAATCTCACGGTGACCAAGGGCTTCGATAAGCCGGGGATCTGTGTGGACATCCACGTCCATCGCATCTGCAATCGTTGGGGTTACGTCCGCACCAAGGTCCCGGATGAGACCGAGAAGGCCTTGCGGAGGAAACTCCCGGCGGAGTATTGGATCGAGCTGAACGATCTTCTGGTGACCTACGGCCAGAACGTTTGCGCGCCCGTCTCGCCGAAATGTTCGATCTGCGAACTCGACTCGATCTGCCCCCAGCGGAGCGTGATCCGCCACCGGTGAGGGATGACTCCCGCTCTCCTTCTCTCCCACGCGTCCGGAACGGCGGGAGCTTGACATTGGCCGGGCCGGAAATTAAACTTATGTTTAGTGAATATGACGATCTGTTGCCCGGTGACTCGGTTCTGTTTCCCCACCGGTCTCCAGCATCAACCCTGGTGGAGTTTGCGACGAGAGCTGTCGATTTGAGTAAAACATCTCCATCCATTCTTATTCTCACCTTTGGCCGCCACGGATTTCCGCGCACCGCTCTGTCTCAACAGGGTTGGGAGAGTGACGTTCGGGGAGGGGGCTCCTTGGAGTTCTCCCGAGAGCGCCCCTACCGGCAGTGGGGTGACGGAAACGTAGCGCGGTGTACGCACGCCCAAGGATACGCATGAGCACGGCCTCGCCGCCTCAGATCAGTCATACGCTGAAACTCGTCGATCAGGATGAGACCCTGGCGCTGCTTGGCCCGCGCGATGAAAACTTGCGCGCGGTCGAAAAAGCGGTCGATGCGCAGATCGTCGTGCGTGGCGAGAGCATCACTATCACCGGCGTCGAAGCGGATGTTAGTCGTGCTACACGGTTTTTTGAGGAGTTGCTCTCCTATCTACGACGAGGCGAGCGGTTGAGCCGAACCACTGTGCGGTACTTGGCCAGCCTGGCACGGGAAGAGGAACCGGAAGCGGTTGCCGACGTTTTGAATCACGCTCCCATTCCCTTGCGTGGCAGGAGAGGCGTTCTGCGCCCCAAGACACGTGGACAGACGGCTTATCTGAACGCCATGGTCTCTGACGATGTTGTCTTTGGCATTGGCCCTGCTGGGACTGGGAAGACCTATCTCGCGGTGGCGATGGCGGTCGCGGCCTTGAATCGCAAGCAGGTCGAGCGGCTGATTCTCGCGCGGCCGGCTGTCGAGGCGGGTGAGAGTCTCGGGTTTTTGCCCGGCGATCTTCAGGCGAAGGTGGACCCCTTCCTACGTCCGCTCTATGACGCTCTGCACGACCTCATGGGGGGCGACCAGATGCGCGAGTTGATGGAGCGGGGGACGCTGGAGATCGCTCCGCTGGCGTACATGCGTGGACGGACGCTCAACGCTTCATTTGTCATTCTCGATGAGGCGCAGAACTCGACGCCCGAGCAGATGAAGATGTTTCTGACCCGGCTTGGCGTCGAATCCAAGGCGGTCATTACCGGCGATGTGACCCAGATCGATCTATCGCCCAAGAAGACGAGCGGTCTGATCCATTCCCAGAAGGTCCTAAGTGGCGTCGAGGGCATCTCCTTCGTTTACTTCGACAAATCCGACGTTGTACGTCACGACCTGGTCAAGAAGATTGTCTCGGCATACGAGCGGTGGGAAAAGCAAGCCGAGGACGAAGAGAGCGATTAGAGCGGTTCTGGAAAGTTCCTTCCGCCGGAAGACCCGATAGGGCGCACGGCGTTTTTCCGTCCGAGACAGTTTATTTGGAGACACATGGGATGTTTTGGTTCCGATCGAAGCGGCGGACAGAGGTGGCCCCGGAGGCCACGGGGGAGGAAGCGCCTGGACCGCGCACGACTGGAGACACCTCTTCTGTAGGGTGGTGGAGTCGGGCGGGCGGGCAACGTTTTCTCTTGCTCTTCGTGAGTGCGCTCGCGTTGGCGGCGCTGGTGATGGCCATCCGGCCTCCCGCGAGTCTCTTCGTGCTCGCTCTCAAGGAGGGAGAACTCTCCGACAGAGTGGTTGACGCCCCTCTCGATTTTGCGTACGTCGATCCTCTGGAGACGGAGAAGGCCCGCGAACTCGCCGCCGCCAAAGAGCCCCCGGTCTTTGAAGAGCACCCCGAGGTTCTCGCGTTGGCCGCTCAACAGATTGAGACCCTTCGCGAACGTCTGTTGGAACTGGATGGTTCCGATACGATCGCTGTTGGAGGCATCCTGACCGAGTTGTCGATTGAGTTGGATGATGTGCCGCATCACCTGCCCCTCGTAGATACCCCCAATAGCCTGCCACTGACCTACTATCAGAGCCTGCTTCGGATTCGAAGTACCCAGGCTTTTTGGGACGCGCTCGGCAAGGTCATCGGTGATTTCGGGCAGCGCGGAATCGTTCTCGATAGCGGCCCGGTGATCGAGGCCACCGAGAAAGCTCAGCAACTCCTGAGCAAGCCGACTTTCAATCTGGGTTTTTCCGTAATCGATCCCGAGACCGGTACGGTTCAGAAGCGGCTCAATGTTATGGGGTTGCTCGATCTCGCCACGTTGCACACCCATACCGATAACAGCCTGAAGAGTTGGCTGCCCGATTCCGCTGTTGAATCGGGACCGGCTGCACGGGAGTTGGCGACAGAACTGATAACGGCATTGATCGGCGAACCCTCGCTCCGATATTTGGAGGGTGAGACCGAACGGAAACGGCAAGAGGCGCGCGACACTGTCGTTGAGGTCAAGCACTTTGTCGACCGCTACTACACCATTGTGGGCAAGGGGCAGGCCGTCGACCGGGAAGCGGCGCTGATGCTGTCCGCGCTGCAACAGCAGTACAAACTTACTTGGGGAGCCGAGATCGGTTTTGCCATTCTTGTCCTTCTACCGCTTCTGGGGATGCTGAGTTACATCCGTCGCTATCATCCTTCGGTTTTCGCTTCGCCTCGGCAGATGGCCGTTCTATTGGGGCTCCTGGTTCTCATTGTCGCGATGGGGAGAGCGGCGGGCTATCTCAGCCGGTTGAATCCGAATTTCGACGAACTGGGCTTTGCCGTTCCGCTCGGAGCCCTGGGGCTTGCCGTGACCATCTTTGTCAGCGGACGGCTCGCCGTCATCTTCGTAGCCGCAGCCTCTCTCTACCTTTCCGGTCTCTTAGACACGGGTTCTGAGCGATTCTCGTTCGAATGCGCCATGATTCTGTTTTGGACCGGGCTGGTCTCGATCCTGTCGGTACCCCGGGTCAAACGGCGTGCCGACTTATATCGTGCCGGGTTGGCCGTCGCCGTCACCGGATGGCTTTTTGTGATAGCGTTTCGCCTGGCGCATACCGATATCACTCGTGAGGTTGCGGACTGGGAGGGATTTCGCCAGGCGATGATCTGGGTGACGTTGAATGGAGCTCTTTCCTCGATTCTATCGATCGCTTTGTTGCCAATTCTCGAAGATATGCTGGGCGTGATCACCGACATCAAACTGCTCGAACTCGGCCGAAAGACCCGGTTGTTGCAGCGTCTCGAACGGGAAGCGCCGGGCTCCTATCAACACACCATGGCCGTGGCTACCTTGGCTGAGTCTGCCGCCGAGGCCATCGGTGCAGATTCCCTGCTGACGCGTGTCGGGTCCTATTACCACGACATCGGGAAGATGCTGAAACCTCAGTATTTCACGGAAAATCAGGAGTCCGCCGCCGACCGGGCCCGTCACGCCAAACTCAAACCACAGATGTCTGTCTTGGTCATTCGGAATCACGTCAAGCACGGGATGGAGCTGGCGCGGGATTACGGACTTCCCAAGGTGATTGCCGACTTCATCCCGCAGCATCATGGCACCATGCTCATGAAGTACTTTTATCACCGCATCCTAGAGGACGAGCCCGAAGAGCAGGTCCGCGAGGAGAATTTCCGCTACCCTGGACCGAAGCCTCAGCGGAAGGAGACCGCCATCGTGATGCTTGCTGACGCAATGGAAGCGGCGGCGCGCGTTCTTGAAGACAAGAGCGAGGTCGGCATTCGGCAGTTCGTCGACAAAATGTTTCAGGAACGGCTAGAGGATGGGCAGTTTGATGAGTGTGATCTAGCGCTTTCCGAACTGAGCGCGCTGAAGGAGTCTTTCCGGGACACGCTGCAACACATGATGCACCAGCGGATCACGTATCCATCACGGCCTGCGCCGGTTCGTGCGCAGGAGGCTTCACAGGATGCCGACGAGGATGTCGAGAAGAAACGGACGGCAAGAGCCGCGAAGGTTGTCGAGGGGGCGAGGGAGTGATTGAGATCGATATTTGGCCCGCGTCGCCGACTGTCGAAGGACTGGAAGAGACCCTTCGCACGGCGCTCGATGCGTTTGGAATCGTCGACGGTGAACTCTCCGTTCGGCTCACCGATGACACTGAGATCGCAGAACTGAACCGCCAATACCGTCAAAAAGAGACGCCGACCGATGTACTCTCGTTTCCGCAGGTCGAAGGTCTCGTGGCGGCGGGAGAATCGGAGAGCTTGCCCGGAGGGCACCTCGGGGACATCGTCATCTCGCTAGATACCGCCGAACGGCAAGCCCGAGAATACGGACACGACCTGCGCAAAGAGGTGACGATCCTCGCCGCGCACGGTCTTTTGCACTTACTCGGTTACGATCACGACGGCCCCGATCCGCAAGCCTGGTCGGAAGCCCAAAGCAAGATCGAAGGGAGAATCTCCTAGAGCGTCTCTCGAAAATCCTGTCCGTCAGGGCGCACGAAGTGGCCCCGATGGCCGGGCGCTCAACCTCTTTTCACCGGACATTACTTTCGGAAGACACTATAGGGCTCTTATTTGGAGGCCCGAAAGGAAAACAAAAACAACGTGGACGCAGATCCTTCCAGTTCTCTGTTTCTCGCAATCGGGACGGTGCTTTTCTTCCTGCTGCTTGTGCTGTCGGCATCATTCTCGGGCGCGGAAACCGCACTAACCTCCATGACCAAACTCCGCGTGAAACGGCTTTTCACGGAGGGTGACAGCCGGTATGGGAAGCTGGAACTCTGGCTCCTCAACCCGCGCCGGTATCTGACTACCATTCTCATCGGCAACAACGTGGTCAACGTCGCCGTCTCCATCCTGGCTTCGCTTCTCGCGCGCGGGTATCTCCAGGCTTTTGGGTTTCCTCATTCTTCGGCGACAGCCTCCGCGGCCGCTTTTTTCGTCGTCACTTTCTTCCTGCTCACCTTTGGCGAAATCGTCCCCAAGAACTACTGCAAGGAACACGCGGTCACGATCTCTCTGTTGGTCATCCGCCCTCTCGAATGGACATACCGGTTACTCAAGCCGTTCGTCGTTTTCTTTGTTGTCATCTCCAGTGTCGTCATCCGGATGGCGGGAGGGAAGACGATTCGCGAGGTCCCGGTACTGACCGAGGATGAGATACGGACATTGATCGAGGTGAGCGAGCGCGAGGGCGTGCTCGAACAGGACGAGCGCGAGATGATTCACAGCATCATCGACTTCGGCGACCGGGTGGTGCAGGAGATCATGACTCCCCGGGTCGATGTCAAAGCGCTCGACGCCGAAGAGCAGACCCTCGAAGACGCCAGACGCGTGGTGGTCGAGAGCGGTCATTCCCGCATCTTGGTCTACAAGCACGATCTCGACCAATCTTTGGGGATGCTCTACGCCAAGGATCTACTCGTCGAGCGGGGCGAGCCGGGCGACGGGGCGATCCTCCAATCGCTGTTGAGGCCGTGCATGTTCGTTCCCAAGGGGAAGCGGGTGAACGATCTTCTCCAGGCGTTCAGGAAAAACAAGACTCATATTGCCGTCGTGGTTGACGAGTATGGCTGTACCGCTGGGATCGTGACCATCGAGGATGTGCTCGAAGAGATCGTCGGGGATATCCAAGACGAGTTCGATTCCGAGAAACCTCCTTACGAGGTCCAGCCCGACGGCGCGATTCTGCTCGATGCCAAGATCAATCTCGACGAGTTGGAGTCCGAACTCGACATCAAACTGGAACTCCCCGAGATGGAGTTCGAGACCCTCGGTGGATTCATCACTTCGTATCTTGGTGAGGTGCCGGAGGTCGGAGCCGAGTTCACCTTTGAGGCCTATTCGTTCACGATCATGGCGGGTGACATCCGCAAGATCGACCGGGTCCGTATGCTTAAGGTCGAGAGTGGGGACGATACCGGGACTGGAGACGAGAACGGCGAAGCCGGTCGCGAACCCCCATCGCCCGACCGGAGTGACGCCTAGCCTCGTGCCGGGGTGGAACTCTGAAGGGCGTTGCCTATGATAGACTCTGAACGTTGTCTGTATTCGAGCCATGCATTCGTTGACTTCATGAGAAGGTTCTAATCCGCGCCCCATGGGGATGAGCGGTTCAGGAGGCTGAGTTGCTGCGTCAAATCCGCCGCGTCTTTTTCGCGGGACTTCTTGTCATCATCCCGATTGTGACCACGGTCTGGGTTGTTATTGCGGTTTTCACTCTCTTCGATGGCTGGTTTCATCACCTCAAACTGCTTGATGGCGTCTACATCTTTTTTGAAATACCGAAAACCGTGCGTCCCTACGGGCTCGGTTTTCTGACCACCGTTCTCTTCATTTTGGGCGTCGGCACCCTGACCCACTACTGGGTTGGGAAGAAACTGGTGGCGCTTCTGGAGGCCATATTGGTGCGCGTGCCCGTCGCGGGCAGCTTCTATAGCGCTCTCAAGCAAGTTGCCTCCGCTGTCCTGGGTGCCCAGCGAAGGAGCTTTCAGAAGGTCGTCTTCCTGCAATACCCCCGAAAGGGAATCTACTCCATCGGATTTGTTGCCCGGGAAGGGGAGCACATCCCCGCTCGAGTTGCCGCTGAGAGGGGCGCGGATATGATGTGTCTCTTTGTGCCCACGACTCCCAATCCCACCTCCGGCGTCTTTGTCATGGCCCCCGTCAACGAAGTGATCGAGTCGGATATCACGGTCGAGCAAGCGATGAAGATGGTGATTTCAGCCGGCATGGTCATGCCCTACGACGACCCCTCCGACAAGGGAAAAGACGAAATCGACGGGCGCAGAAGGGCGTCTGTTTGACCCCCGTCGAGAACGGCTAACCGACCGTGCGTTCCCCTCTGCGCACCCACCGAGGCATCTGTACCTATCCCTACCAGCCGCTCTTCTTCTCGTGACTCGCCTGGCAGTTCAGGCAGAGCGTTGTCGTCGGGAGCGCGATCAGACGGGCTTCGGGAATCTCACTGCTACACTCTTCACAGATTCCGTACGTTCCCTCGTCGATACCTTTCAGGGCCGTGTCGATCTCCTTGAGCAGAGTCACATCGTGCTCGGTTATGCCCAACAGCATCTCCCGTTCGGCATAATTAGCACTCTGATCGACCAGGTCGCCGTGACTGCTGACCTCCATCGTATCTCGTTCGGTGGAGAGAGTATTGGTGATTTCGGAACGTTTGTTGAGGAGTTCGGCGCGCAGGCGTTCGAGACGTTTCTTCACGAGCGTTTCTCCGTGGCCAGAGCGTGCTGGCACCCAGTCGAGCGTTTCTGAAGCTTGTCCGGCAAGCGCGCAAACAAAGTGGCCCGGAGGCCATAGCGCCCGCGTGGAGTCTGATTCTCTCTCACCCGTCGGACACAACTTCCTAGAGCTGCACTAAAACGGTGAACCGTAACGTTGACCGAACACTTCCTTCGTGTCTCGTCCCGCCGTATGCCGGCCGCACCTGACTTTCGGGAAACGCTCTGGAGTGTCCACCAAACGACCCGCCAAGAGGGAGGCGGGGCCGCGATTTCGGGCCATTCACCTTGAACCCAAGGTGGAGGGTATTCTGGTGACCGCTCCCAACTGCACAATCGCGGTGTATAATCGCAGTGCACAATCGAGGCGGAAATGTACTCCGGCCTCATGGCTGGGTCAACCCACCTGAGGCGGTCGACCCGCCGGGGGAGTTCGAGAAGATGACACTACGGCAAAAGTGGACCACAGCGCTCGATCGCTTTCCTGATGTGAAGAAAGGATTGCATATCGCTGGCCGTGCCGGAACCTGGGGGTTACACAGCGCCTGGAAGGTGCGGATCTTCGACGCCGCCTCGGCGCTCTCATTCGCCACGATTCTCTCCCTGGCGGCCACCGTGCTCTGTGCCGTGAGTGTCCTGCGAACCCTGATCGACCCCAAGGAATTTATCACCAGCATCGAGCAGCTCATCTTTCCTGTGATGACCGCCGAAAACCACGAACCTTTTCTGGAGCAGGTCTATAGCGTCGTGAAGGATTACCCCACCCGGTCGTTTTCCGGGATCGGCATCGTGGTCCTCATCGTGACCGGTTCGGGGCTGATCTCGACCCTCGAATCGAACCTCAACCGGATATGGTACGTCCAGCGCTCCAGGACCGTCGTGCAGCAGATTAT